>DATGIX010000063.1:0-8111 GCA_035295505.1 Puia sp.
ATGCTCCGCGTGCAGATGTGAAAGCAATCGACTGCAGTGGCAAGCATATTTATCCGGGACTTATTTCGCCCTTAACAAATTTAGGTTTGAATGAAATCAGTGCTGTCCGCTCTACTCGCGATGAATATGAACTTGGCGATATTAATACGAATATGCGTTCTGTGATTGCCTATAACACAGATTCAAAAGCGATAGACAATGTGCGAGCAAATGGAATTTTATTAGCTAATATTGTTCCGCAAGGTGGCATTGTCAGCGGCTCTTCTTCTGTGATGCAATTGGATGGATGGAACTGGGAAGACGCGGCTTATAAAACTGATGGAGGAATGTATTTTAACATGCCAAATCTTATTCGCTTTTCAATTGAAGGAGACCCTGTGAAAGATGCAATGGACCAGATTGAAAATGTTCGCACATTTTTTCGCCAGGCAAAAGCATATCTGGATGAAACAAAACACGAACATGTAAACCTGAAATTTGAAGCAACAAAAAAATTGTTTTCAAAGGAGCAGACATTTTTTGTGAAATGTGATTTGGTGAAAGAAATGATGATTGCTGTGAGTTTTGCAAAAGAGTTTGGTTTTAAAACAGTGATTGTCGGTGGCTACGATAGCTGGAAGATTACTGATTATCTCAAACAAAATAATATTGCTGTTGTGCTCAATCAAATGCTTTCGCTTCCTGCTGTTCAGGATGATGATTATGATCTTCCATACAAAACTCCTTTTTTGTTGCAACAGGCAGGTGTTTCTTATTGCATATCTGATGCGAACGAAAGCAGCCGTTACATGAACCTTGCATTTAATGCAGGCGTTGCTTCAGGGTTTGGTTTGACGAAAGAGCAGGCATTGCAGGCAATCACATTGAGTACTGCAAAAATCTTAGGAATTGATAATCGCACAGGCTCTTTGGAAAAAGGAAAAGATGCAAACATTGTTGTGAGCGATGGCGATATCCTCGACATCAGGACAAATAAAATCAGTTATGCGTTTATTCAGGGCAGGCAAATAAATCTTGATAACAAACAGAAGCAATTGTTCAAAAAATATATGGACAAGTATGGTTTGAAATAAAGCCAAACATTTTTAATAGCATCCTCACTTTATAATAATTGAAGTGAGGATGTTTTGCTTTACAGTATATTGGGCATCTGACGGCTTAGCTCGAATAAATTTTAGGCATGATGAATAGCCATCTGATGACTTAAAGATTACTTCAAACTGGTGCGCTAAACATTAGAAAAAGTTTTCATCAAAACAAAATGCCGCTGATAAAATTATGCTGCCGCCAATCTGCTAATTCGGTAAATTGAGCGTTCATTTATCACTACTAAAACTAACACACATGAGGACGTTCTGGCTGCATCCGCCGGGGAAATTATTTTTTCTTCCGGCATTTCTTCTCTTCAGTTTTTTCAGTATCGCACAGCAACCAACATTTCCAGTGAACGGAGTGGCTGACCCACGCACAGGAACTTATGCGTTCACACATGCCACGATTGTGAAAGACGGGCAGACTACATTAAACAATGCAACATTAATTATCAAAGAAGGAAAAATAATTGCGGTCGGCACAAATGCCGATGTGCCGAAAGATGCTGTGGTAGTGGATTGCAGCGGAAAATATATTTATCCTTCTTTCATTGATATTTATAGTGATTATGGAATTGCAACGCCTGAAAGACAAAGAGGTGGGTTTGATTTTCGTGCACCAGCTCAATTCAACACCAACACAAAAGGCGCGTATGGCTGGAACCAGGCCATCAAACCTGAAGTGAGCGGCTCAAAAATTTTTGCAGTAGATGATGCAAAAGCAAAACCGCTTCGTGATATCGGTTTTGGTTCTGTGCTCACACATCAGAAAGATGGAATTGCGAGAGGCACGGGCGTTTTTGTTACGCTTGCTAATGAGAAAGAAAATCTCGTTATCGTGAAAGAAAAAGCATCTGCACATTATTCATTGAGCAAAGGCACATCCACACAAAGCTATCCGAGCTCAATGATGGGCACAATTGCATTATTGCGACAAACTTATCTGGATGCGCAATGGTATAAAAGCAAACCAGAAAAAGAAGGATTGAACATTAGCCTTCAGGCATGGCTCGATAATCAAAACCTGCCGCAGATTTTTGATGCAAATGATAAATGGAATGATTTGCGTGCAGACAGGATTGGTGATGAATTTGGTGTTCAATATATTATTAAAGGTGGTGGAAATGAATACCAGCGCATCAATGACATTGCCGGAACGAAAGCAACATTTATTTTATCGCTCAATTATCCGCAGGCAATGGATGTAGAAGACCCGAATGATGCGCGTTTTGTTTCTCTTGCAGATATGAAACATTGGGAACTTGCTCCGACAAATCCTGCTGCATTTGAAAAAGCAAATATTCCTTTTTGCTTGACGACTGCTGATTTGAAAGACACCAAAGAATTTCTTGCCAATCTTCGCAAAGCATTTGATTTTGGATTAAGCGAAGCAAAAGCTTTTGATGCGCTCACAAAAACGCCTGCGACATTATTAGGTGTGTACGATAAAGTCGGAAGCCTTGATGCAGGCAAGCTTGCAAATTTTTTAATTACTACTGGTCCCATCTTTAACGAAAAAACTTCTATCATTGAAAACTGGGTACAAGGTGATAAATATGCAGTAAAAGAAGAAGAATGGAACGATGTGAAAGGAACGTACAATTTAGTCATCAATGCTGCTTCAGGCTCATCAAATTACACTTTGGATGTGAAAGGAAACAGTAGTGCAAATGTGATTGGCAAGGACACGCTCACGACAAAATTTAGTTTCGATGGAAAATTAGTGAAGCTGAGTTTTTCTCCTTCATCCGGAAAAAAACCACCGATGCATGATAGCAGCTCACAAAATTCCGGCAGAGGAAGATTTGGTGGTGGTGCAAGAAGCGGTGGCGCAACAGTTTTATTAAGCGGTGTTGCTAATGGAAATACATGGAATGGAAATGGTGAAGACACAGCAGGCAACAGAGTGATTTGGTCAGCAACTTTTGCAAAAGCTGCTACAGCAACAATTGATAGTACAAAGAAAAAGCCGATGCCTAAAGTTGGTAAAGTGCTGTATCCTTTTGATGGTTATGGTTGGGAAGAATTGCCGAAGCAAGAAACCATCTTGATAAAAAATGCAACTGTGTGGACGAATGAGCAAGATGGAAAATTAGAAAATACAGATGTATTAATAAAGAATGGAAAGATTGCGCAGGTTGGAAAAAATTTGTCTGATGCTTCTGCAAAAACAGTAGATGGAACTGGCAAACATTTAACTGCTGGTATTATTGATGAACATTCTCACATTGCTGCATCTTCTATTAATGAAGGTGCACAATCTGTTACTTCAGAAGTGCGCATTGCAGATAATCTGAATCCTGAAGATTTGAATATTTATCGTCAGCTTGCGGGTGGCGTAACATCATCTCACATTCTTCATGGTTCTGCAAATACTATTGGCGGACAAACGCAATTAATAAAATTACGCTGGGGCGTTGATGATGAAGGGTTGAAATTTAAAAACTGGGATCCATTCATAAAATTTGCGCTTGGTGAAAATGTGAAGAGAACTACATCAACCAATAATAATCGTTTTCCCGATACAAGAATGGGCGTTGACCAGGTTTTAGTAGATGCATTTACTCGTGCGAAAGATTATGAGAACGAATGGAAAATGGCTGATGCTAATAATAAAAAGAAAGGCGCATCGCAGATGGTTGTGAGAAGAGATTTGGAATTGGATGCTCTTGTTGAAATCTTGAATAAGAAAAGATTTATCACTTGTCACTCCTATGTACAAAGTGAGATTACTGATTTGATAAGAGTTGCTGACAGGTTCGGTTTTAAGGTGAACACATTTACGCATATACTTGAGGGTTATAAAGTAGCTGATAAAATGAAAGAGCATGGTTCAAGCGCTTCCACTTTTTCTGACTGGTGGGCATATAAAATGGAAGTGCAGGATGCGATTGCATACAATGCAACAATTATGCAAAGAGTTGGTTTGAATGTTTGTATTAATTCCGATGATGCAGAACAAGCCCGCCGCTTAAATCAGGAAGCTGCGAAGAGTGTGAAGTATGGCGGCATGAGCGAAGAAGATGCATGGAAAATGGTAACACTCAATCCTGCAAAAGCTTTGCACGTGAGCGACAGAGTAGGCAGCATTAAAGTTGGCAAAGATGCAGATGTTGTTTTGTGGAGCGATAACCCTTTGAGCATTTATGCGAAACCGTTAAAGACAATTGTGGATGGCACTGTTTATTTTGATAGTGAAAGAGATGAAATCCTTCGCAAATATGTTTCAGAAGAAAGAAACAGATTGATTCAGAAATTGCTCGAAGAGAAGAAATCAGGAGCGCCTACACAATCAGGAAGACCAAGTTTCCGCACCATATTAAGCTGTGGTGACCATGAACATCATGATGGTTTGATAACGGTTGATGTGAGCGATGATGATATAAACAACTCTTCTAACAAATAATATTCATGATAATGAAAAAATATTTTTTAATAACAGCATTTAGTCTTGCAGGCTTCGCGTCATTCGCGCAAGACGATGTCTATCCGACAAAAGATTATAAAGGAAAATTATTCATCACTAATGGAACTGTTCATGTTGGTAATGGACAGGTGATTGAAAATGCAACCATCGAAGTGAACAATGGAAAAATTGTTCAGGTAAGTGCAAATATTTCAGCGAGTAGCGATGCAAAAGTGGTGGATGCAAAAGGAAAGCAAGTTTATCCCGGATTGATTCTTTCCGAAACGGATTTGGGATTGAAAGAAATCGCCAACGGTGTTCGCGGTTCCAATGATTATCTGGAACTTGGAGATTTGAATCCAAACATTCGCTCAATTGTTGCCTATAATACTGATTCAAGAATCATCGGAACATTAAGAGCAAGTGGCATTTTGCTGGCGAGTGTTACTCCGCAAGGCGGCACTATCAGCGGCTCATCTTCCGTTGTTCAATTGGACGCATGGAATTGGGAAGATGCTGCATATAAAAAAGACAATGGCATTCATTTGAACATGCCGACATTTATCAGCCGTCCAAATCGGTTCGCTATTTTTCTGGGCCTTCCAATTGAGCGCACCGACCCGACAAAACAAGCGCTTGAAAAAATCAGTGAGATAAAATCTTTCTTCAGCGAAGCAAAAGCATATTTTCAGGAAGGGACGCACAAAGAAACAAACCTGAAATTTGAAGCAGTGAAAGGTTTGTTTGATAAATCACAAAGGCTTTTTGTGCACGGTGACCAGGTAAAGCAAATGCTTGCAGCCATTGATTTTGTAAAAGAATTCGGATTTGATGTAACTATTGTTGGCGGCAGCGAAAGTTTTTTGATTGCTGATTTATTAAAGCAAAATAATATTTCGGTCATACTGCAACAGATGCATGAGCTTCCTGCAACTGATGATGATGATTTTGACCAGCCTTACAAAACGCCTGCGCAATTGCAAAAAGCAGGAGTGCTGTTCGCAATTAATGATTCGCATGATGAAAGCCGTTATCGCAATGTGATGTTCAATGCAGGAACTGCTGCGGCTTATGGCTTAACAAAGGAACAGGCATTGCAGGCAATCACGCTCAATGCCGCAAAAATTTTAGGCATTGATAATGTGACAGGCTCTCTTGAAGCCGGTAAAGATGCGAACATTGTGATTAGCGATGGTGACATTCTTGACATGCGCACCAGCATTATTTCAAAAGCGTTTATACAAGGACGTGAGGTGAGCCTGGATAATAAACAAACTCAGTTGTATGAGAGATATAAGTACAAGTATGGGTTGAAATAATAACTGCGGACGAAAAACCAGATAATAAAAAAATCCTGCGCCCGCAGGATTTTTTATTTGTGGTTCATTTATGCTGAAGGGCTGCGGATGCCATATGTAATTTTCTTTGGGGTAAATAGATCGAATCAATGCTAAACTTTACAACCACCATTAAAAACTCTCCGGATTTTAAAAAGGTTGCCTGAAAAATGAATTTAATAATCCACATTTTGCTATTTTGTTTAATAATTGAAAGGCTTAATTTATCCATTTTATGAACAGGATAGACAGGGTTTCTGCTATTTTAATACAACTGCAATCGCGAAAGATTGTGAAAGCACAGGATATTGCAGATCGTTTTCATATCAGCCTGCGCACTGTTTACCGCGATGTGAAAACGCTGGAAGAAGCCGGTGTGCCGGTTATTGGTGAAGCCGGTGTCGGTTATTCCATCATGGAAGGTTATCGCCTGCCTCCTGTGATGTTCACCAAGGAGGAAGCAACTGCGTTTCTCACTGCTGGAAAACTGGTTGAAAAATTTACGGATGATTCAACTCATAAAAACTATGTTTCTGCTATGGATAAAGTGCGTGCCGTTTTGCGCGGAACAGAAAAAAGTTTGCTGGAGAATATGGAAGATCATATCGAAGTGATGCAGAATTATTCGCCATTTGAAACTGATTCAGTGAGCAATCTTCTTCCAACATTATTGAAAAGCATTTCGACGAAAGAAGTGTTGCAGGTTAAGTATTCTGCGATTCATTCGGGAGAAACAACTGAGCGGAATCTTGAGCCGGTCGGCATTTATTACTCAAACGGTTATTGGTACACGATTGCTTATTGCCGTTTGCGAAAAGATTATCGCAATTTCAGGACTGACAGAATTGTGCGCATGAATCTGACGGGACAAATTTTTGTTGACAATCATCCTTCCTTAAAAACATTCCTCAAAAAACTGGCAACAGAAGAAAACCTTGAAACAATTGTTATTAATGTGAAAAAAGAAATTGCACGCCATCTCCGGCAGCTTAAATTGTATTATGGTTTTGTGAATGAAAAAGAAATCGGCGATAAAATGCAAATGACTTTTCTCACTTCTTATATTGAGCCGTTTGCCCGCTGGCTTTCTATGTTTGCAGACCGTGCTGAAATTGTAAGCCCATCTTCGCTCACTGATTTATTAAAAGCCCATATTTGCAGGCTTTCCGAAAAATTTTCCTGATTTATTTTCTGCTACTGACATAAGGCTGTCATTGAGCGATTGTTTATTTGTAAAATAAAACAGCCACGATGATAGAAGTCTTCAAAACAAATGTTCAGCAAACCAATCAGGCAAAAAAGATTATCAGCCTTCTCAATCATTATTTCCCCGATAGCAAAATCAATTTTGATTTGGAAGATTGTGATAAAGTATTGCGCATTGACAGCCCTCGAATTATTCCTGCAGAAATAATAAATACTGTTAGAGCAAACGGCTTTTTGTGCGAGGAATTGGAATGAGTGCTATTTCAAATCAATATTGCCCTTCATGAACTTCAAATCATATTTAAACTGGTCAATACGCCAGCCGCTTACTTTTTTTGTTAAATGAAGTTGATAGCTGCCAATAAATTCCCTTGTATTTCCATGTACAGCAGATTTCTTATAATGAGTGGCGGTTGCATAAGCAAACACATCGGCAGAGCTGTTATTAATATCCAGAATATAATTGCCGCTCAAATGGTTCACGCCATCCAGACCGGCAAATCCTGCTTTCCATGTTTCGCAGATATGCTTTGACGTTAACATGGCTTTTTCCCCACCGAGAGAAGACATATCAAACAATAATTCTTCAGTAAACACTTCTTTCTGCAAATCATCCCAGCGTTGGTAATCTGTATAAACAAACAATTTGTTTACTATTTCAACAATTGCCTCTCTGTCAGTAAAAGATTCCATAATATTGATTTTGGATTTCAGGTATTAAAATTAGCAAAACATAGGGCTTTTCTATTATATCAAACATAAAACAGATGTTTTGGCAAAAGAAAAAACAATTCAGAAATTCAAGTGTTAATTTGACAGGATTAATAAATAAAACCAGAATAAAATTATGAGTAACACAAAAGCTTATGCAGCGCAAAGCGCCACCACAGCATTAGCCCCATTCGGTTTCGACAGGAGAGAAGTAGGCGCACATGATGTTCAGATTGAGATTTTATATTGTGGCGTTTGCCATTCCGATATTCATCAGGTTCGTGATGAGTGGGGAAATTCTATTTTCCCAATGGTGCCAGGTCATGAAATAGTTGGCAGGATTATTAAAGTAGGCAATCA
>DATGIX010000064.1:0-2583 GCA_035295505.1 Puia sp.
TATGGAAGAAAAAAAACATTCCGCGCAATTCCTGCGCAAACGGAAATTCCTGATGGTATTGCCATTGCTGGTGCTGCCTTTTGTCACCATCTTTTTTACAGTGCTGGGCGGTGGGAAAGGAAGCCACATAATTGATGAAAAGGCAAGCATACCTGGCATTAACCTGAAATTGCCCGATGCGCATTTCAAAAAAGGAAAAGAAAAAGACAAGCTTGGGCTTTATGAAGAAGCAGGCAAGGATTCTGCGAAAATCCTTGAACAAATGAAGAACGATCCTTATTACAAACTTGAAATGCATGACGGGGATAGTATTGATAACAATACTGCTCAATTGCAAAATATTTTGCAGCACAGCGCTGCAAAATTTAACCAGCCAAATTTTTCAAAACTCCAGGCAACCACCGGAAATACAATCGCCGACGCCAACGAACAAAAGATCATGCAAAAGCTGGCACAATTGAAAACGGTCATTAATAAAAACGAAACACCGAAAGATTCGAAAAATAAGAACCCAATGGATTATTCTTCCGAGAGGCCTGACATTTTCAGGATTGAAAATATGATGCAGATGATGGGCACAAAAGGCAAAGCGCATGATCAGGACTTAGACCAGCTCAATAGTATGCTTGATAAAGTCATCATGGTACAGCACCCTGAAAAACTGCAGGACAGCATGCAGCAGCTTTCTGAAAAGAACAAAACAAAAACATATATCGTGAGTAATATTCCTGATGAGGATAATATAACGCTCATGGGCAACCGTAGTGTTAAAGAAAACAGGGATTCTTTTTATGGCTTGGATGATGATGCAGCTAACCCTCCAAAACAAAATGCGATTGAAGCGACCATTCAGGAAACGCAAACGCTTGTCTCCGGCGCAACAGTCAAACTGCGTTTGCTCAATGATATTTTGATCAACGGTATAAAAATCCCAAAGGATGAATTCGTTTATGGCACTGCATCGTTGAACAATGAGCGGTTGAAAATTGCTATCACTTCAATAGAATATAAAAATAATATCCTGCCTGTTTCTCTCGAAGTATTTGACCTCGATGGCTTGTCCGGCATTTATATTCCCGGCAGCATTAACCGCGATGTGAGCAAGCAATCGGCAGATGATGCCATCAGTTCCATTGGGCCGACCACACTCGACCCTTCGATCGGTGCCCAAGCTGCAAGTGCAGGAATTCAAGCTGCAAAAACGCTCATGAGCAAAAAGATAAAACTGGTGCGCGTCACCGTAAAAGAAGGCTATAAAGTTTTGCTCAAAGACAATAATCAAAAATAAAAGCAACTATAATGAAAAAATTAATTTTAATTCTCCTTGTTATTTCCGCTCGCCCTTGTTTTTCGCAATCGATTATTGGCTGCTATCCGTTTACTGTGACTGTAAATAAAACAAGCAATATTGTTTTCCCGTATGCCATCAAATCAGTTGACCGTGGCTCGACAGACCTGCTCGCACAAAAAGCAAAAGGAGCGGAAAATATTTTGCAACTCAAAGCAGCGAAAGAAAATTTTGTGGCAACAACATTATCGGTGATCACCAGTGACGGAAAGCTTTATGCCTTTTTAGTGAGCTATGAAGCGGAACCAAAAATATTCAACCTGTCATTTGTAAAAGGGGAAGGAAAACCTTTCGTCATGCTGTCCGATGAAACGGAAGATGCTTCCACGCTTGCCAGTAATGCAGATTCTATTTTAAGCATGCCATCATTTCTATATCGCCGTGAAAAGTCAATGCGGATGCAGCTCATACTCAAAAGCATTTATATAAAGGACGACTTACTATGGTTTCATTTTTCGATCAGCAATCATTCGCTTATCCCTTTTGCTCCGTCTTATTTACATTTCTTTATTCGTGACCGTTCTAAAGCAAAGCGCACAGCCATACAACAGCAAGAGCTAACGCCAACGCATATCTCAAAACTTTCGACAATAGGCGGCAAACGAGATGAAGAATTTGTGTGTGCCTTTAACTTGTTTACAGTTCCACGCAGTAAGAAATTGATGTTGCAAATTAATGAACCAACAAGCGGAAGATTATTGGAACTTGATATCAAAAGCAGAACGCTTCTCAAAGCAAGAACAGCAAAATAAATAGTATGGAACAGCAAAAGAATTATGTGATTGCGGAGGAGACACATGAAAAAATCGAACTTGCACTTGCGCAAGGGAGGAATTGGATTGCTTATAACAGCAATTGCTATTTCTTAGATAACGAAAATCTTGATGTCTTCAGCAACAAAAGCCACGCGATAAGTTTTGCTGCACTTTGCAATGAACAAAATGAAGAATACCACATCCTCCATGCTTCCTCTATGGCAGATGTATATCGCCAGTTGCCATACAACCGAGATTTAAATCAGATTTTATCACTTCAAAATAATACGATCATGAACACAGAAAACCTCGATTACTTAAAAGAGAACCTGAAGTATATGGGGTTCGGCGATAAGCTGAACAAAGAACTCGAACAACATATCCGTGACGCGAAACCAGAGTTCCAGCTACAAGCAAATACATCCTTCAGCGGGCAGCAAATGGAAGCACTCCTTTCATTCAGGCGAGGCGAAGAAAATG
>DATGIX010000065.1:0-9213 GCA_035295505.1 Puia sp.
TCCGAGCAACAAAACAATTCACAGCCAAAATCAAAATCTGTAGTTGGCGATTATATTGATTTTGAAGAAGTGAAGAAGTAGGCGGCAGTTGACAGTCAGCAGTCATCAGACTTTGATGTAAGTTTCATGCTTATTTATTACAAATCCCAGTCAGCATCAAGTATCGACTTTCCCGGCTCTACAAAATACCCTTTCAATCCCGCTGCATTAGCACCCTTGATATTTATAAATGCGTCATCAACAAACAAAGTTTGAGAAGGGATTAAATTGTTTTCATTGGTGATATGCAGATAAGAAGCAACATCAGGCTTGCGCATTCCGAGAACGTTGGAGTAATATGCTCTTTCAAAGTGTTCATCCAATGTGTCATTTGGAAAAGTATCTGCAAAAATTTTTCGCACAGTTATCATGTGCAATGCATTCGTATTGCTGAATAAAAAAATTCGGTATTTATTTCTTAGCTTTTTTAAAAGTTCAATTCTTTCTTTTGGGAAATCGAGTAGTAATGCATCCCACGCTTTGATGATTAATGAATCAGGAACATCAAGGTTTCCTAATGTTTTTAATTCGCTGATAAATTCTTCGTCGCTGATTTTTCCAATCTCATATTCTTTAAAAAAAGAAGCCGCGAAACCGTGACCGAAATATTTTGAGAAATCTTTTACGCCTAAATCTACAAATGCGCGTTCGGTTAATTTATTATCGAGATTAATTAAAACTCCGCCAAGGTCGAAGATGATATTTTTGATTTCTTGCATGGAATAAAAATAATTCTTTTTGCCACGAAGACATAAAGGCTCAAAGTTGCACGAAGAAATCTGTGTGTTTCTTTCTGCCTTCGAACCTTCGTGGCATAATAAATACTGCTCAAACTATTTCTCACTAATCTCAAAAATCTCCCCAAATCTCAGTTCAGACTATTTCACCCAATTCACTTTCCCCGATTTTACATCCCTCGAATTACCACCAACCATAATCACAAAATCGCCAGACTCCCAATCATATTTCAAATCGCCATTATAAAATTTTAAATCGTTTGTTGTTATATCGAAAGAAACTTCTTTTGATTCACCAGCTTTCAAAAATACTTTCTGGAATCCTTTTAATTCTTTCACAGGGCGGGTAATACTTCCAACCAAATCCCTGATGTATAATTGCACCACTTCTTTACCATCTTTTGAACCATTATTAGTTAGGGTAACCGTTGCCGTTAGTTTCTGATTTCCTTTTAATGAAGTGCTGCTTAATTTCAAATCGCTGTAAGAAAAATTGGTGTAGCTCAATCCATAACCGAACGGATACACCGGGTCGTTGGAAACATCTAAATAATTCGAGCGGAACTTTTGAAACCATTGTCCATCAGGCAAAGGGCGTCCTGTGTTTTTGTGATTATAGTACAATGGAATTTGTCCTACATTCTGTGGCCATGTAGTACTTAATTTTCCCGAAGGATTTACATCACCAAACAACACATCCGCAATAGCATAACCCGCTTCGCTTCCACCAAACCATACATTCAATATAGAAGGGACATTATCATTCTCCCATTTAATTGCCAGTGGCCTTCCGGTGAACAAAACCAGCACAACAGGCTTTCCTGCTTTCAATAACGCTTGTAATAAATCTTTTTGCGCTTGCGGAATTTCAATATTACTTCTACTGCTGCTTTCTCCTGTCATCTCAGCGCTTTCGCCTAATGCAGCAACAATCACGTCTGCATCTTTCGAAATATTCACTGCATCCTGAATAATATCAGCAGCAGGCCTGTTATCCCTGTGCAAAGATTTTCCAAACATTCCAGCCCTTTCTTCAAACTTTGCATCATAATCAAGATTCGATCCTTGCGCATAAACAATTTTTGTATTCGCCCCTGCAACAGATTTTAATCCTTCCAGCAATGAAGTAGCTTTTGAAAAATCAGCAGCAACGCTCCATGTGCCGGGCATGTTTTCTTTATTATCTGCAAGCGGGCCAACCAATGCAATCGTTCCGCCTTTCTTCAATGGCAAAATATTGTTTTGATTTTTCAACAACACAAAACAATCCGCAGCAATTTCTCTCGCTGTTTTTCTATTCGCATCGGTAAAAATTTCAGTAGCTGCCCTTTTCTCATCGCAATATTTATACGGGTTATCAAATAATCCCAATTTATATTTTGCTTCCAGCACTAAACGGCATGCACTATCTATTTCTGCCTGCGTGATCTTTCCTTCTTTCAATGATTTTTTTAGTGTGGTTAAAAATCCTTCGCCAACCATGTCCATATCAATTCCTGCTTTCAATGCAAGCGCAGAAACAGCTTGCAAATCACCCAAACCATGTTCGATCATTTCATTGATGCCTGTGTAATCTGTCACTGTAAAACCTTTGAAGCCCCATTGTTTTCTCAACACATCTGTCAGCAAAAATTTATTTGCCGTTGCAGGCACTCCATCCACTTCATTGAAAGATGCCATCACACTTCCTGCGCCTGCATCAACAGCAGCTTTGTATGGCGGCAAATATTCATTGTACATGCGAACACGGCTCATATCGGTTGTATTGTAATCGCGACCGGCTTCTGCTGCGCCATACAACGCATAATGTTTTACGCAAGCCATAATATTTGTGTTCTTCGAAAGATCACCCTGGTAACCTTTCACCATTGCTTTTGCAATTTGCGAACCGAGATACGCATCTTCACCGTTACCTTCTGCAATGCGCCCCCAGCGAGGATCGCGGGCAATATCCACCATCGGTGAAAACGTCCAGCATATTCCATCAGCGCTTGCTTCTGTTGCTGCAACTCTCGCACTCGTTTCAATTTCTTTCATATCCCAACTGCAACTCAATCCAAGCGGAATCGGAAAAACAGTTTCGTATCCATGAATCACATCCATTCCAAAAATCAACGGAATTTTTAACCGGCTTTCTTCCACAGCAACTTTTTGTACTGCACGGATTTTCGCAACAGATTTAATATTGAACAATCCACCCACTGCACCTTCCTTGATTTTTTTCCCGATATCAGAATTGCCCGCCTGGCCAGTAACAATATCTCCCGAACCCGGCAAATTCAGTTGACCGATTTTTTCATCGAGTGTCATTTTGCTCATCAGGTTGGTGATGAATGCATTCATCTTTGCATCTTGTGCATGCACTGCGATCACAACAAAAAGCAGCGCAATAAGAACGTGAAATTTTTTCATGGCGTTATTTTGATTTTAGTGAGATGTAAGAAGTAAACAGTTCTTCACTTTTCGTTTTTTTATTTTTTGTTTTTTATTTGTTAACCAGCATTTGTTTTCTCTTCATCATTCTTGCGTCGCACTCTTGTACAGCTGATATTCTATTGAGCAATTGTTTAAACTATGATTGAAATGATTTTCTGAATACTATGATCTCAAAATATCAGCAGCTTCAATTCATAATTCTTAATTATTAGTTCCTAATTATTTTTTTAGCTTTGGTTCAATTGCTTTCTTCCATATTGCATAACCACTCGCATTCATGTGCAAACTATCCGATAAAAATATTGATGGCATCGGCCGCCCATTATCAAGCATCAAATGAAACACATCAACAAACGATGAATTTTTTTGCTTTGCTAAAAATTTCCTGATTACCATATTTGCCTCATCGCCTTTTGCCATCAGCTTCATCCGCGAAGGGCTTGGTTTGATGGAGACATACACAATGTTTGCATCCGGTAAACCTTTTCTTACTATCCGGAATAATTTTTTAAACCGCTCAAGCACTGTTTGCACAGACACGGTATCGCTCACCGCAAAATCATTATCACCACAGTAAATAACAACCTGCTTTGGGTGATACGGGATAATGATATCATTTGCATAACGAATTACATCCGGTAGTGATGAACCACCAAAGCCACGGTTAATGATTTTATAATCCGGAAAATAATTTTGTACATCCGTCCATTTGGTAAATGATGAACTGCCAACAAACAAAATAGCATGTTGTGGCGGCGGGTTTATGCTATCCTGCTTTTTGAAATGCTGAATGTCGTTATAAAACGGAGTTTCCTGCTGTGCAAAAATTTCAGTTGCAAAACTAACCAGCATGCATACACTAAAAATAATTCCAAATAATTTCTTCATATCCCGATTTTAATAATTTACTTATTACTGATCAATTCAGCAGCATCTTTATCAACAAACACAAAACCATTCGGATGTTTTTGCATAATGCTTGCCGGGAAACTATTTGTCACAGGTTCTTTCACGGTTTGCTTTATCACTTCTGATTTGCTTTTTCCGTTTGCAATTAATATTACTTTTCTAGAATTCATTAAATGCTGAAGACCTAAAGTAATTCCTTTAGAAAGTTGAATAGTGCCTGCGAAATATTTTTGCCCGACAGTAATTGTCGTTTCATGCAAATCGATCACATGTGATAATAAATTGAAATTAACTCCGGGTTCATTAAAACCAATATGCCCATTCATTCCAATACCAACGATCATTAAATCTATTCCGTTTTTTTCTGCAATGATGTTATCCATCTTTTTACATTCTTCATTCAAATCTTTAGAAAGCGCATCAAACAAAAATATTTTCTCGTGTGAAATTTTTAATGGCTCAAATAAATTATGATGAAAAAAATAACTACAGCTCCCCGAATTTTCTTTCGGCACATCAGCCCATTCATCCAAGCCAATGAAATTACATTTCGAAATATTAATTTTTTCATCCTTCACTTTCTTTACAAGCCACTCACAAGTTCCAAGCGGCGTATTACCTGAAGCCAAACAAACAACTGCATCCGGTTTCTCTTTCACCAAATTGATCACTTCATCTGCTGTTCTTTGAGAAAGTTCTTCGTAATTATCAAATATTCTAATTTCCATTATTCCACTTTTTTTATTTCAGTTCTCGCAGATACACCATTTTCATTGATTGCTTCTATAGAAAAATAATATGTCTTTTTACTGTCCATTGTTTTCAACCAATAATCATTGAAATCATAAACCATAATGCAACTATATAATTTATCCGGCGCAGTACCATAATACAAATTATAAGCAAATGCATTATCAACAGGTTGCCATTTTATATAGGCGCTGCGCTTATCTTTTTCTGTGCGCAGCACAATTAAGTCTCCGACAGCATTTGGCTTTGCGCCACCGCCATTTCCAAACACACGCAAACCACTTATTGCAAATTTTCCTGTCGGCATGTGAATGTTCTCCATCTTTATAAATCGTGCCTGCACAGGATTTGCGAGTTCTATATAATCATGTGGCACATCTGTTTTATTATTGCTTTTATCAACAAGCACATTCCATTTTTTTCCATCGAGTGAATAATACAATTTGTATTGATGATAAATATCTGTTTGCTTGCCCATGAATTCTGCATCCTGATCTGCATAATTAACTTGAATGGCATTTACTGTTGAAACATTTCCCAAATCGCTTTGAATCCATTCGCCTTTATCAGCAGTTTTAGCACTCCAGTATGTTTTGATATTTTCATCAACAGCATTGTTTGCATTAAACTCCGCAAGTGTTGAAGAAACAGTGACTGGCTTTTTATAATTCAGCAAATACCAATCGGGTCTTGTCGTTAAATGTTCACGATTTGCTGAAGGAAGATATAATGGGTAATCACCAAATGCCGTGTTACACCACATCACATCATCTTTATCAAAACCTGCCGGCCATATTCCCATTCTTCGTTCCCAGGTATTTTTTACACAAATTATGCTTGTGGAAATATGCCAGTAATTATTCCAGTTGTCCTGAAATGTTGAGCCATGCCCGGCACCACGAGAAAAACCACCGGGCTTAAAGCTTAGCGGATCAGATTGCGGAAAAGTTTCAATGCCATCAAACAATGGCTTGCTGCCGACAACAACTCCATCTGCGTAACCACTCATTTCTGTTCCGGGTGCCCCGTATTGAAAATAATATTTGCCATTATGTTTTGTCATCCAGCTTCCTTCGATAAATGGATCAAGAAATGTGTTGTCCATATTTTCTCCAAAGCGTTGCCAGCCATAACGCCAATCTTGCAACAAATACATTGCAGTGCGTGTACCAATTGGTTTGAATGTTTTACGATCCAGTTCAACTCCATAAACCGGATAATTATTGCTGCTGCCATTGTACATGTATAATTTCCCATCGTCATCGGTGAAGAATGCGGGATCCCAGCCACCAATCTCAAATGAATCTACCAATGGTTTCCATTCATTGCCTTTCGGATTCGTACTCATCCACAACGTAAAATTTTTTGTGTAAGTAGAACCGAATACTAACATCGTATCGCCAATGATTCCAACTGCGGGTGCACACAATTCATCATTCGTGTGATTCCATGGACGAAGAAATTTTTTGGAGATGAATTTCCAGTTGAGCATATCATTGCTCCACCAATAACCCCATTGATTGGTAGAGAACAAATAATAATCGCCTTTATAATTTACAATCACAGGGTCCGCTGTGGCTCTATGTTTTCCCCAATGAACAAAATCAGGAAAGGGCGTGTATCCATAATCAACATTAATAGGATTGCAATATGTTTTTTGCTGCGCGTTTGATGTTGCCGTTAGTAAACCGAAGCTTAATAGTAGCACAACAGATGAAAGGATTGCAATCCGCCGCGGCGGACAGGCCGCAGAATGTCTAACCGGAGTTATTGAAGCTGGTATCATTATTATTTTTTATTAAAAAGAATTTTGTCCGCACTGAAATTTCCGGGGCCGGTGAAAATAAAAACCAAAGCGAGCACTACAAACAAAAATGGGTATTGATCTTCATACCAGATTTTTCCATTGCCGACGAAAAAAGCAATATAGCCCAGTGTGCCAATCACAAGAATGCATGCAACGCGAGTAAACAAGCCAATAGTTAATAATAATCCCGCAATTAATTCTGAGGCTTTGCCAAGATAAGGCATAAAGGATAGCGATGAATTTTTTTTGAACATATCCCATGTAGCATATTCTTTCATTTTTGCTGCATCAAAAATTTCGCTGCCATGATAAATCAAGAATATTCCAACGAGTATTCTGATTATTGCAATGCCATTATTTTGCATCCAGCTATTTGGCGATAAGAATTTATTCATAAAATATAATCTCATTTTTTCTATCAACAGTTAGCGCTTCACTGTTGACTATTCACCATCACATCATCGGCCATTTGAATGTTGATTGCAACATTATTTTTTTTCCTGTTGCAGAAGATGTTCTTGCTGCTTCGATGATTTCCAGCACATGCAAAGCGTGTTCAACATTTATTTTCGGCTCTGTTCCTTTTATAATGCTTTCGCCCGTAACCCTTGCTCCTTCCTGCCATTCATAACCACCTTTATCGGTAGATAATAATTTTGCAGGCTCGGTCCATGAATTGTCAAGCACTACGCCATTGGTTTCCCAGTCATAACCAATCAATCTCATATTCCCTTTATCGCCGTAAATCTGTATTGAATGAAGTGATTGCGTGCCTGCCTCATGTCCATGCGGATCAAAATAGTTGAACCCACACATCACGTGACTGATAATTCCTTTGTCATGTTCCAGCAACAAATGTGCATTGTCTTCTGCTTCAACTTTTATTTTTCCCTTGTCATCAACAGTGCGCTCGGGATTCACAATGCTCAACATCGCCATCACTGCTTTTGCAGGGCCAAGCAATCCTGTTAATGTTGCCATATTATACACTCCAAGGTCGGGCATGCTGCCTCCTCCTTTTTCATAAAAAAAAGCGCTCCATGTTGGACCGGTATGTCCGTATTGCCCGTGTGCAGATGCAATTCGTCCCAACGTTCCTTCCTGAATGGTTTTGCTCATGAATTCAAATTGCGGACTGTTCACCACGGCAGGTGCACCCCATAACCGAAGGTTTTTGCTTCTTGCTAAATCTAATAAAGCTTTACCTGCTGCATATGTGTTTGCCATCGGTTTTTCGCTCCACACATGTTTGCCTGCCAACAACGCTTTTCTGTTCAGTTCCTCATGCACCTGCATATTTGTTAGCGTTACCATCATATCGAAAGGAACACCGGCAAGCATTTCTTCGATATTCGGGTACGTATGTGCATTAACGTTATATTGCTTGTTTTGAGCCAGCGCCCGATCGTATTTAATATCACATAGGCTCACTACTTCAATTAATTTGCTGGAAAGCAACTGAGGCAAATACCTGTTGCTGACACTACCGCATCCGATCACAGCAACTTTCAATTTTTTTTCCGGAGCATTTTTTGCCCAGCTTTCCAAAGAAGATAACAGGACTGCCGCCCCTGCCGAAGCTGTGTATTGCAAAAATTTTTGGCGAGAGATGTTTTGCATAGCAATCATTTTTAAAATTTACGAAATACGATTTGGGATTTACGATTTCTTATTATGCGGATTTGATAATAAATTTTGTTCTCACTTGATTTAGATTTAAACTTATCAACTCAATCAACTTACTTCATCCATGGGCTTTGAAATCCAAGTTTCTTCAATCCATTTTGTATTTCCGGGATTTGCATGAACAATTTCCAAATCAATCCGCTTCGATAATTTTCTATCATCACTACAATCGGGCCCTGATCAATAGCGAGATGCGTTTTTGCATACCAGCTTTTTGTTTCGCTGAAACCATCTGCAAATCCATAATCGCTCCATATTTTATTTCCCAAGTCATAATAAAAATGTTTCAGCGCCTGCATGGAATATTCAGGTGTGTATGGAAAAGAAGAAAGTGCAGCAGTCGGCTGAATCACTCCAAAATCTTCCTGCGGGCAATGAGCCACATATCCTTTGTAACTATCACCAGCGGTCAATCCCCAACAATTTTCGCCATACCCTTTATAGTGTTTCGGATTTTCTATGCAATAAGCACGGTTAATAAGCGTGTGATTTTTTGTTTGCTCTGCGTAATCTATACTGTGGTCATCTTTCAATCCATTAGGATCGATACCCATGTAAGTGTATTGTTCAAAGAATAGGGGGCCTCCTTTTTCATAATTACCTAACGGTAACAGATAACCGTAATAAGAATTACCGTTCTTCCAGCCATTCCCTTTCACCCATGAATTTTCGTATAATTCTTTTGAGATTGGATGATAAGGAGAAGATGCTGCAATGATATAAGTAATCAATGCTTCATCATAGCCGAATACAGGAAAGTTCATATCGAAATCATTGTATGGGCTCCAATGCCAATACAAAAATTTATTATCGCCTTTGCTATGCCAGTTCCAGTCAGCAACATCCCAC
>DATGIX010000066.1:0-37834 GCA_035295505.1 Puia sp.
GCCTTTAAAGAAAAAAGCTAACGCTGTATTGGTGCTACTCTCTCCAATTGCGACAGGACACTTTTCATTATGTTCTATTTCTTCGCCTTTTTTATTCTTTTTAATCACACCGTCCTTTCCAACAGTTTTAACTTTTCTACAAGTGTCCAAGTCGGTAATGACTAATGTTTTAATCCCAAGGAAGTCTATAAATTTTTCAAATATTTGCGAGTATGCACCAACTTCAATTACTGAAATATTTTGAGACAGTAATGCTATATCATCGTCTTTATTTTCAGTATCTAATTTCTTCATCATAGCAGGCAACAATAATCTTTCTGTGTCACCTTCAATAAAAATGGCCTTGTCTGCGAAAAATAACTCTGCTCGGTTTAAGGTTAAATATTGTTTCAGAAATTTGTAATCGTTTGGGTCTTCCTCGGTATACTCTCGTTGAAGGTCTTTCAAATTTTTTGCAATTACCTGATTAACATCAGATCGATGAAAATATTTAATATCGTCAAAATCACTCTCTGCAGTAATGCAAGATGAATGAGTAGTAATAATTGTCTGTAAGTTGAAAGCGATGCCGTCATCAGTGCCCTTAAATGCATCTTCCAGAATTGTCTTTATATTTTTGATAAAAACATATTGCATTTGCGGGTGTGTGTGTGCCTCTGGCTCTTCAATGAAAAGCAAATTTATATCTGCCGGAGTTTCTTCTTTAAGTTTTTTCTTCTTGAAATCATTAATTAATACTTCTATTTCAAAAATTATTGCGATTAGATTCATGTAGCCAAGACCATTATAGTCTTCGGGTAAGGAATTATCTTGGCTGTGTTTATACATGACAGTCGTATTATTCGTTAGCAAACTCTTTTCTTCCAGTGAGGATACGATCATCAGCATTGACTCGTCCTTTTTCACACCTCCAAACTTTTTGACTTTTTCAATTACATTGGCAAATAATGTATCATAGACTTTATTGAGCTTATCATCTGTGTCGCTTAGTTCATCTTGCAATTTTTTTATACTATCTGCTTCAACATCAGCATTAGATATTTTATCGTAGTATTTTGACGACATCTTAGACAAAGTCTTATCAGGTCTTCTACCATATTCATCATTAGCAACGTCTCGTTTAGCTTTGATTCGTTTAAAGCTTAAAATCTTATCAAGTGAAATTTTCTCCTGAATTAGATCAATGAAGTTTGTTTCATTGGAAAATTCAAGTGCTTTAATTCTCAATTTAAAATAGTCAGCGTGATATTTCTTCAAGAAGTATAAAAGGTCTTTCTTCTTGGCAGAATCTTCCTTTATTATTTTCTGTTTCTCAGCCGGAATTTCTTCTTCTTTGAATTTTTTCTCTAGATCAATAATCATCTGTCTTTTAAATTCAGAGAAGTCAACTTTTAATTTATTAAAATATTCTGGGTCTAATGCATATTCAAAAGACAAAACCACGGTTTTTATATCAGGATTTAGATCTAACATTAGGGAGCTGATGTTGGCCAGACTATCTTTCTCATCGTAAGAAATGTATAGCTTGAGATTAATTCCAAAATTTTTATCCAATTCATATCCAGCTTCATCTATTTTTTCTTTAATAAATAATTGGCTTTCGATATTCAAATCATCAAACTGAAATTTCGCTGAATCTGTGCCGCCTAAGAATCTTTCAAGCAACGCCAGTAGAGAGGTTTTGCCGCAATTGTTTTTTCCAATAACAAGCGAGAGTAAATCTTCAAGATCGATTGAGAAATTCTTCAATAATCTGAAATTTTCAATTTTAATCTTAGATATCTTCATAAACGATCACTTTGATTCTTGGTAAGTTGTAAAAAAATTTCTTTAAAATAGAGAATAAAGATACCCTCTTTGTATAAGAGGTTAAGCAGTCAGCATGCAGAACTCACTTCAATTAGCTATCGACTTCAAGTTTTTAGAAAGAAATAAGACTGGCTAAGTTTGTTGTACCTATGTTGTACCAAAAGAAAAAGGGTTTGACACTTATCGCATCAAACCCTTGTCTGTTCTGTGGTGTGGGGCGGGATCGAACCGCCGACACAAGGATTTTCAGTCCTTTGCTCTACCAACTGAGCTACCGCACCAAAGGGCAGCAAAATTAATGATTAATAATTAATAATTGCTAATTAATTCCCGTATTCGCTCAGAAACTTAATGCGCATAATCTTTAGCTGTTCCCATGTAAAATTGCTGTCTGCAAGCTCCTGTTTCGCTACATCAAGACTGCTTGTTTCGCATCCTTTGAAATAATCAATAATTTCTTCCTGCTCATAATCATCGAGCATTTCGTCGACAGCATAATCAAGGTTGAGTTTTGTGCCACTTGCTGCGATTGTTTCCATCTCCTCCAGCAACACATCAAGGCGCATATCTTTATTCTTTGCAATAGTTTCCAGCGGGATTTTTTTATCTGCCTGTTGAATGATATAAACTTTGTTCATGCTCTTGTTCACGACGCTCTTCATCACAAAATCATCAGGTTTTTCAATATCATTTTCTTCCACATATTTTGCAATCACGTCAATAAAAGGTTTGCCATAACGGATTGCTTTTCCTTTGCTCACGCCCTGGCATTTTTCCAGTTCTTGAGTTGTTGTAGGATATAATGTCGCCATATCCTGCAAAGAATTTTCAAGGAAAATCACAAATGGAGGGAGCTTTCTTTTCTTGGCTTCCTTCTGGCGCAAATCTTTCAGCAACTCAAATAATTTTTCATCGGAAGCAGCAGCTTCGCCTGTTGCTTCTGCGCCTTCATCATCATCCGCATTTGCTTCTTCAAACAAATTATTAAGAATGATTTTGAATGATTTTGGTTTCTTCAAAAACTCTTCACCTTTTTTAGTGAACTTCAGCACACCATATTCTTCAATATCTTTTTTCAACAAATCTTCCAGAAGCATTTGACGGATGAGCGAGTTCCAAAAATGTTGCGGCTCATCTTTTCCAATCCCAAATTCAGTGAGGCCATCATGCCTGTACATTTGGATTTGCGGAGTCAATTTTCCGCTAATAATATTAATCGTGTAATCAGTCGCAAATCTTTCATCCAACGCCTTGATTGCTTTCAATGCTTTCACAGCATTATCTTTTGCTTCGATTCTTTCTTTCGGATGAAGACAATTATCGCACTCACCACAATTTTCCGTTGTATATTCCTCACCGAAATAACTCATCAAGGTTTTTCGCCTGCACACGCCGCTTTCTGCAAATGCAACCGTTTCATTAATAAGCTGAGCAACTACTTCTCTTTCGCTGAGCGGTTTGTCTTTCATTAAATGCTCAAGCTTGTTCACATCTTTGTGAGAGTAATACAAAATGCATTTTCCTTCCAATCCATCACGGCCGGCACGACCAGTTTCCTGATAATAATTTTCGATTGATTTTGGAATATTATAATGAATCACAAAACGGATATCTGGTTTATCAATGCCCATCCCAAATGCAATGGTGGCAACGATTACCTGAACATCTTCATTCAAAAATAAATCTTGTCTTTCCGCTCTGAGCTTGCTGTCCAATCCTGCATGATAAGCAACCGCTTTGATGCCATTTGCAACAAGCATGTCAGCAAGTTCTTCAGTTGTTTTTCTGTTGAGTGTATAAATAATTCCGCTTTTGCCTTTGTTCTGCACGATAAACCGAACAATGCTTTTCACCGCCTCATCTTTCTTTATTTTCGGTTGAATTTCATAATATAAATTCGGTCTGTTGAAAGAGGAGATAAATATTTTTGGGTTGCGAAGACCAAGATTCTGTACAATATCGCTTTGCACTTTTGGGGTAGCCGTAGCCGTTAGTGCTATGACAGGAGCTTTTGTATTTATCTGGTTCATTATTTCGCGAAGCCTTCTGTATTCCGGCCTGAAATCATGTCCCCATTCCGAAATACAATGTGCTTCATCAACTGCAAAAAAAGAAATTTTTAAATCACTAAAGAATTCGAGATTTTCCTGCTTGGTCAATGTTTCCGGAGCTACATATAACATCTTCGTATGACCATTCAACAAATCATCATGCACTTCCTTAATCTGCTTTTTATTTAGCGTCGAATTCAAAAAATGCGCAACATTATCTTTGCTGCTATAACTTCTTACCAAATCAACCTGATTTTTCATCAGTGCAATCAAAGGACTCACTATAATCGCGACGCCTTCGCTGATGATTGCCGGAAGTTGATAGCAAAGACTTTTTCCGCCACCGGTTGGCATAATCACGAACGTATCATTGCCAGCTAAAAGGTTTTGGATGATTGCATCCTGATTGTCTTTAAATGCGTCGAAGCCGAAGTTTTCCTGCAGGTGCGCTAACAGCTCTGCAGAAATTTTTACATTGGATGGTTTAGCGGCGGCCTTTATTTTTTTGCTCGCGGCTTTTTTAGTTGTTGTGGTTGCCATGCTCAAAATTTTTCCTTCTCACGATTAAATCCGGAGAGATTTAAGATAATAAAAATCCGGGAACTTATCAGCAGCAGTTATTCACTTTTTATACCACGCCCAGCGTGGGCAGATGAGGAATGCCCGTTTTTTTAAAGGTTGGCGAAGTTACTGAAAAATCAAGCTCCATAAGGGGTGAGTTTTGTTAAAAATTACCGGTTTTGGCAAGTTTGGCAAGGGGAAACGCATAAATTTGCGCCCAACTGATGACAAATCAATCCATAAGACAGGCAGCCTTGCGCACCATCAAGCTAGAAGCCGATTCTATTTCCGGTCTTGAGCAATTTATTGATGATGATTTTGTCAAAGCTGTCAATCTGATAATCGAATCGAAAGGTCGAGTGATTATTAGTGGGATTGGCAAAAGCGGTATTGTTGCACAAAAAATTGTGGCGACTTTGAACTCAACAGGAACGCCTTCGGTTTTCATGCATGCAGCAGATGCTATCCACGGCGATTTGGGGATGATTCAGCCGGAAGACATTGTGATGATTGTGAGCAAAAGTGGCATCAGCCCGGAAATAAAAGTGTTGCTCCCATTAATAAAAAACTTCAGCAACACATTGGTTGCAATGGTCGGTAATACGGAATCATTATTAGCTAAACAGGCGAATATTGTTTTGAATACAACTGTTTCACAAGAAGCTTGTCCGAATAACCTGGCCCCAACAAGCAGTACCACTGCACAAATGGTAATGGGCGATGCATTAGCAGTTACATTAATGGAATTAAGAGGATTCAGTAGCGATGATTTTGCAAAATTTCATCCGGGTGGAACGCTGGGAAAAAGACTTTATTTGCGTGTGCAGGATTTTTACTTGCATAATGAACAGCCAAGAGTTACAGCAGATGCGCCTTTGAAAAAAGTGATTATGGAAATGACTTCAAAAAGACTTGGAGCAACTGCTGTGGTGGATGAAGAAAATAAATTGTTGGGGATTATTACCGATGGCGATTTGCGAAGAATGCTGGAGAAAAATATTTCTTCAGAAAAAATTATTGCGGAAGATATCATGACGAAAAACCCGGTAACTGTTGAGGCAGATGCATTGGCTGTTGAAGCACTTGAAATTTTGCGTAGTCGTGATATCACACAATTAATAGTAACTGATAAATCTCAATACTTAGGTTTTATACATTTGCATGACCTTATCAGAGAAGGTATTATTTAACGGACTGAAATTTGATGGCAACATTCTCATCAACTATGAACATGAACAAGCACAATTATGTGGCGATTATGGCAGGTGGAATCGGAAGCCGGTTCTGGCCTAAAAGCCGACAGGATTTCCCCAAACAGTTTCTGGATATTTTAAATACAGGCAAAACCCTTATCCAATGGACGTTTGAGCGTTTTGCAACCTTCATTCCGGTTGAAAATATTTATGTCGTTACATCGAATGAATATTCGCATATCGTGAAAGAACAATTGCCTCATTTGCCAACAGCAAATATTTTAGGCGAGCCGTCGCGAAAAAACACAGCCCCATGCATCGCATATATTTCTTTTAAGCTTCAGCAAAAAGACCCCGAAGCCTCTTTGATTATTGCGCCTTCTGACCATCTTATCAGTGATACAACCGGGTTCACTAAAGTTTGTCTCGAAGCATTGAGCTTCGTGAACAAACACAACGCATTTATCACGCTCGGGATAAAACCAAACCATCCAAACACCGGCTATGGTTATATTCAATATGAACAGCATTCAGTAACAGACAATGTTTATAAAGTAAAAACTTTCACAGAGAAACCGAATCTTGAGCTTGCGAAAACATTTTTGGCAAGTGGAGATTTTTTGTGGAATGCCGGCATTTTTGTGTGGCAGGTGAAAAATATTATTCATGCATTTGAAAAATATCTGCCTGAAATGTATGATGTTTTTGCTGCGGATAAACATAAATTCAACACGCCTGAAGAAAAGAAAGCACTGGAACATATTTATCCGTTATGCACAAACATCTCCATCGATTTTGGCATCATGGAAAAAGCGAACAATGTGTATGTGATTCCATCTTCATTCGGTTGGAGCGATCTCGGCACATGGAACAGCGCTTATGATAATATGGAAAAAGATTATCTCGGGAATGCATCTGCAAGCAGCAATGTGGTAGTGATTGACGCAAAGAACACGATGATTCATTCTCCTGAAAAAAAACTGCTCGTGCTGCAAGGGCTGGAAGATTTTATTGTTGTTGACACAGATGATGTGCTCTTGATTTGTAAAAAAGATAAAGAGCAGGAGATAAAAGAATATCTGGCAGAAGTGAAAAAGAATAAGGGAGAAGAATATCTTTAATGTGCGGATTTGCAGATGTGCGAATGCTGATAAATTTGTAAAGCCTTAAAATATGAATAAAGATGCCATTGAAAAAAATCCTGTCGTTAAATTATCTTTTGAATTTTCTTTAGCTGTTATTACCTTTTGCGAATTATTGGAACAACAAAAGAAATTTGTTCTTGCGAGACAACTATTAAAATCCGGAACTTCAATTGGTGCGAATGTGATTGAAGCACAAAATGCAGAAAGCAAAGCTGATTTTATTCATAAATTTAAAATTGCCGCTAAAGAAGGCGAGGAAACTCAATACTGGCTTTTGCTTTGCGATTTCTCTGAAAATTATCCCAATTGCAAAGAGATGATTGAAAAAGTAGAAAGCATTAATAAAATAATTGGCAAAATTATTTCAACATCCAAGCGTAAAAGCCCATTAAATTATTTATTAAGCTTCTTCATTCTTTAATCCGCACATTCGCAAATCTTCAAATTCGCACATTAACTATGTTAAATAACATTCTTTTTCTCGATATTGAAACAACTCCTCAATATTCTTCCTTCAACGAGTTGCCAGATGAGTGGAAACAATTATGGAGCCACAAAGCAAGTTTTCTTATCAAAAATCCGGAAACAGATTCTCCCGAAACAATTTATAACCGGGCTGGTATCTATGCAGAGTTTGGAAAAATTATCTGCATCAGTTGTGGGATTATTTCCGGTTATGGAGAGAATAAAAAAATATTGCTCAAATCTTTTTATGGTGATGATGAAAAAGAAACGCTGCTATCGTTTTGTGAAATGCTGAACAGATGGGCGATTGAAGGAAATAAGTTTTTATGTGCGCACAACGGAAAAGAATTTGATTTTCCATATCTCTGCCGCAGATTGATTATTAATGGTATGAACATTCCTCCCATCTTAAAAATCTCTGGAAAGAAACCGTGGGAAGTTCCTCATCTTGACACAATGGAACTTTGGAAATTCGGAGATTATAAAAGTTTCACTTCACTGAATTTGCTGGCAAGAACATTGCACATCGCCACACCAAAAGATGATATTGATGGAAGTATGGTTGCTGAAGTTTACTGGAAAGAGCACGATTTGCAGCGCATTGCTAATTATTGCCAGAAAGATGTGGTGACAGTTGCGCAGGTTTATTTGAGGCTGAACGGAGAAACATTAATAAGCTCTGAAAATATCCAGATAAAATAATTTTATGGAACGCACTAATTATTCAAGCGGAGCAAAATGGGAAGCAATAGTTGGTTACAGTCGTGCTGTGAAAATGGGAAATATTATTGAGGTAACAGGAACAGTTGCAGTCGATGATAATAATGAATTGGTTGGCGGAATTAACGCTTATGAACAAACAAAATTTATTATCGGCAAAATTGAAAAAGTATTGCAGCAAGCAGGAGCCTCGTTAAAGGACGTAGTTCGCACAAGAATGTTTGTTACTGATATTTCACGCTGGGAAGAATATGGAAAAGCACATGGAGAGTTTTTTAAAGACATCCGCCCATGCACTTCTATGATTGAAGTGAAAGGATTGATTGCGCCTGAATATTTGATTGAGATTGAAGCAACAGCTATTTTAAACAATTAGCAAAAGATTTATTTCTTTTTAGCAATTGCATTATTATATGCAATCTCAAGCGCTTCTTTCAAAACAGTTTTCTTGACTTTTTTTAGTTCCACAAAAGTTGCTCCGCCCTTTCCCCAACCATCTGGAACAGGAAAGAAAATCTCTCCATCATACGAACAAAAAACAGATTGCTCCGCCAAAGGAAGTTTCAGCATCGCACGATTATCTTTCGCATGAAGCGTGCAAAAGATTTTTTTCTTTACCCGAAAAGATTGCAGATGAAAATGTGGCAATCCAACTGAATCTGGAAATGATAAAGCCATTAGGCGAAATGTTTCTAAGCTTACCATTGAGAATTCATTTTGAATTAATGCTAACATTGCGTCTTAGCGCCGTTGCGAGAAATTTATTTTCTTTTCATCCAGTTTTGTTTGTCTATCGCCATGTTCAGCGCAATCCAGGTTTTGCCTTTAGGTTCAAATGCCATTTTTTTATCCTGATTGATTTCGAACCCTGCTTTTTTATAAGTTTTTATTCCTGCGATATTCCAGTCAAACACATTCAGCTCAACTATGGATGCATCAAGCTTTTCAAAGCAATAAGACAACAATTCATTAATGACTGATAATCCAATTCCTTTGCCACGCTTTGTTGCATCGATGATAAGCTTGTCAATTTTATAAACATTTTCTTTCGAGCAGCAAATTTCGGCATGTCCGATTGTTTCTTGAGTTAATGATTCAACAACATTGAATGAAATACTCTTTTCATCATCCAGATATTTATGAAGCTGTTCTTTGGTAAGCGGGTAAGAAAAATAATGCCCGGCAATCTGCACCAGCAATTCTTCCGAATCAATCCATGAAAGGAAAGTTTCGAAATCGGAAGAAGTGAATGGTTCGAGTTTTATCATGTTTAATTGTTAAAGAAAGATTGTCAGGCAATTTATATCTTCATTCTTATATCCCATCAATCCCTTAATTTTGATTAGAACTCTCAACTGTAAATTTTTACATGGCGCTAATTGATATCCAATTGCCCAATTCGCTTGCAAAAGCATTGCGGCTTCCGCAAAAATCTCCGCGGCGGCAGCAGTTGAAAGTATTAAAGAAGCTCCTTAAAAAAGCCCGCTTCACTGAGTTTGGTCAGCAATATCGTTTCGATGAAATTTTATTGAGCAAACATGCCGGAAAAAAGTTTCAGGAGCTCGTTCCTGTTTTTGATTACAATAAAATTTATGCCGAGTGGTGGCACAAAACATTGAAAGGTCATGCTGATGTTTGTTGGCCCGGAAAAATAAAATATTATGCCCTCAGCTCCGGCACTTCGGAAGCGGGTAGCAAATTTATTCCCATCACCAATGATTTGCTTCGTGGCAACCGCATCGCGATGGTGAGACAATTGCTCACGCTGCGCACCTACCGAGGCATTCCGCGCAAAAGCCTGAGCAAAGGTTGGCTGATGATTGGCGGCAGCACTGATTTACAAAAAGGACCCGGATATTATTCCGGCGACTTGAGTGGCATCACTGCTAAAAAAGTTCCATTTTGGTTTCAGCCTTTTTATAAGCCCGGAAAAAAAATTGCACGCACAAAAGACTGGGATAAAAAAATGGAGATGGTAGTGAACCAGGCGCCAAATTGGGACATCGGTTTTATAGTTGGTGTGCCGGCATGGATTCAGATTTGCATGGAAAAGATTATTGAGAAATATCAGGTCAATAATATTCATGACATCTGGCCCAACCTTGCGTTCTTTGTGCATGGCGGTGTTTCTTTTGAGCCATACAAAAAAGGGTTTGAAAAATTATTAGGAAAGCCGCTCACTTATATTGAAACTTATCTTGCTTCAGAAGGCTTCATTGCTTATCAGGACAGGCAATATGCAACAGGTATGCACCTCACAACAAGCCAGCATATTTTTTTTGAGTTTGTTCCTTTCGATGATAAGAATTTTGACAGCGATGGGAATATTGTTGCAAATCCCGAAGCGTTGATGATTCATGAAGTGGAAGAAGGAAAAGATTATGCAATGCTCATCAGCACAAGTGCAGGAGCGTGGAGATATTTGATTGGCGACACGATTAAATTTACGGATAAGGATAAATGTGAGGTTGTGATAACAGGAAGGACAAAGCATTATCTGAGTTTGGTGGGCGAGCATCTGAGCGTTGATAATATGAACAAAGCCATTCAGCTTACGAGTGAAGAACTGAATATTTCTGTTCCTGAATTCACAGTTGCCGGTGTTCCGCATGGATTATTTTTTGCGCATCAATGGTATCTCGCTAGCGATGATAAAGTGGATGCAGAATTGGTGAAGAAAAAAATTGATGAGAAACTCAGGGTGCTGAATGATGATTATGCAGTGGAAAGAGACAATGCATTAAAAGATGTGTATGTGAAAATTTTGCCAGAAGATAAGTTCATGGATTTTATGCAACTGAAAGGAAAGATTGGCGGACAGCATAAATTCCCACGAGTGTTGAAAGGAAAAATGCTGCGCGACTGGCAACAGTTTTTAGAAACAGGAAAGATTGAAAAAGTATAAGCTTAACCGCGGAGACACAGAGGCGCGTTGAAAAAGTTCAATAATCGATATCAAAAAATTTAGACACTCCCAGTGTCTGTATGAGAATTTCTAACGGTTGCGGGATATAACATTAATCTCGTAAATTGAAGCCCTAATCTTAATTGATTTTATTACTCGAACGCTATGATTGAAGCCATCCTGAAAGGTTTTGCATTGGGCTTGTTGCTGGTGATTTCTGTCGGGCCGGTTATTTTTACCATCATCAAGCAAAGCTTGAATAATGGTCATAAAGGCGGGTTCAGTTTTGTTACAGGCGTATGGCTGAGTGATTTTTTTTTAGTGATTCTTAGTAATGGGTTCACCGAATTGGTGAAGCAATTGCTTGAATACAAAAAAGTAATCGGATACGTGGGCAGCCTTTTTTTAATTGGCATGGGCGTTTATTTCTGCTTCTTCAAAAAAGTGCATTTGAAAACGAGCGACAGCGATAAAACAATCCGTTTCGGAAAACGTGATTTCGCAAAAATCTTTGCGTCAGGATTTATTATTAATACTTTTAATCCGAGCGTTATTTTTTTCTGGCTCGTGAATGCAACAGCATTATCAATCAGCCATACTTTGCAACAGCGTATAGTAATCTTTAGTGTTTGCCTGCTGATGAATATGGCAGCAGATGTCGGCAAAGTGATGCTGGCTGGCACTTTGCGCAATAAGCTCACCGTTCATAACCTTTCTATCATCAACAAGGTTTCCGGAACGATTCTGATTGGATTTGGGATTGCTTTGGTGTATGGCATTATATTTCTTCCAGGGAAATTTCAATAGCATTAACAAAACAATTGCATTTGCTGTTTGTAAGTTTATCTATCTTTTTCAGATGAAAATATTTATACTTTTCTTTTTTCTTTTAACGGCTATGCACACACGTGCGCAGAGAGATATGCTCGTGCTGGAAAAGCATGGTAACAATGTGAAAACATATTCTGAAGGAGCTGACATCACGATTGAAACGATTTATCATCAGTGGTTCGATGGGATAATAAGTGCAATTCGTCATGATAGCGTTTTCATCAATGGTTTTCCTTTTCATTATAAAGAAATCGCGACGATAAAAAAGAACAGAAATAAATTGAATTATGAAGCGGATGGAGTTTTGCTGATGGCTGCCGGAGCTGGGGTCGTGATTCTTGGGGCAGTGAATGGTTGGTATCGTGGTGACAATGCAGGAAAATGGTACACTTCAACAAGCTATATCACAGCAGGTGCTTTGATTCTTGGGGGTTACCTGCTCACGAAAGCGAGGTATAAATATTATCATCTCGGAAAAAAATATACACTCACTTATCTTTCTCTCGACCCGAATAAAAAGCAATAGCTACAGTTGCAGGCTACGATGTATATTGCAGCCGCAAATTTTTCTGGATGGCTCTGAAAACAAAAGGGATTGTTCCAAGAACATGGCGCTTGCTCAAGCGCATTTTTATTTTCATGTTCATCCTTCAGTTATTTTACATCCTCATTTTAAAATGGATTAACCCTCCGATAACACTTACACAGATTGGAAGTTTAATAACAGGTCATGGCATGCATAGAGAATATAAAAACATGAAAGAAATCTCGCCTTATGCAAAGCTCGCTGTGATTTGTTCTGAAGACCAGTTATTTCCTGACCATGATGGTTTTGATTTCAAGTCAATTGAAAAAGCGATGAAGCACAACCAGAAAAGTAAATCGCTTCATGGCGCGAGCACGATTAGCCAGCAGGTTGCAAAAAATGTTTTTTTGTGGCAGGGGAGAAGCTGGTTTCGAAAGGCGCTGGAAACTTATTTCACTTTCATGATTGAATTGTTATGGAGCAAAAAAAGAATTTTAGAAGTTTATTTGAACGTGAGCGAAATGGGTGATGGCATTTTCGGGATTGAATGTGCCGCTCAGAAAAATTTTAATAAGCCTGCAAAAAATCTCACAAGAACAGAAGCAGCTATGATTGCCGCGTGTATGCCCAATCCGAAAGAATATAAAATAAAGCCTTTGTCAAAGCATGTGCAAATCCGCTCTGCATGGATTATTATCCAGATGAGCCATCTGCAGGATGATGATGAAATTCAGGCTTTGATTCAATAATTATTTCGTGCTTATTAATTTATCTACTGCATCAACAGCAATTTTTAATCTTTCTTCAGATTGTCCTTTTATTTCGACCCAAGGTGTTGTTTGGTTGATGAGAATGTCTTTATAGATATGGAATAATTTTTCTCTCGTTTCCAAATCAGGGTATTCTCTCAGCTCATCTTTCACCCACGGCAAATCGGTGTTGCAGAGCAGATACAAATCATATTTCCTTTCAATGATTTTATCAAGAATCCACTGATGGCATTTGCCAAAAACAAATTCGCACCAGACTTTCATCACGTATATGTCAGTGTCAAGAAAGAGAGGTGAATGGTGAATGGTCAATGGTGAATGAAAAGAAATTGACTCTGAACTGTGAACTCCGAACTCTGAGCTGATTTTATCTTCACCTGCAAGCTGTCCTTTTGCAATTATTAATAGGTCTTCGTACGTATATTCTTTACCGTGAGTTAGTAAATATTCTCTTGCATATTCAGGAGCCCATTTGGTTTGATAATGTTTTGCCAGCAATTCGCACAAAGTGCTTTTACCTGTTGATTCGGGTCCGATGATGACTATTTTTTTCATTCGATTAAATAAGTTTTCTGAACTATTGATTTCATTTTTTCAAAACGTTCGTCCCAGCTTCCTGTTATTGAAATAAAAAAAACTTTTTGATGCTCCAAAAGTTTTTTATGATGAATGCTTAATTTGCTTCTATCTTCTTCTGAAAGTCTTGTTCCATCTTGCACATAAGGGCAATTCGTTTCAAGAAAGAAATATAAATCAGCTTTGTTTGCATCATTAACCCAATTTTCCACTTTCAAATCTTCATTGAAAAGAAAAGATGAATAGGACTTTGTGATGTTCACATCAGTGTCACAAAATAAAAGTTTGTTAGCTGTTTTTGTTTTCGAAAGAATAGTGTTTGCATGAAGAGTAGCAATTTGCTGCAGATGAAATGGCTTGCAATCATTAGTATGCTCAAGAATTTGCCTCGCCATTTCAGGAACAAATGTTGTATTGAAATGATTGGCTAATCTTTCCGTTAATATTGATTTCCCTGTTGACTCAGAACCTAATAAAACAACTTTTTTTACGAAATAGGATTTAGCGCTATCAGCGATATAATCCCAATATTTAAGACTGTTTTCTTTTATTATCGTAGAGGAAACAAAAATATTTTTTCGTCCTTTATCATAAGCAATATGCCTGGCAGACATATACTCTGCCAAATAATCTCCATAATCTTCTGATGAGAAAATGATATCAACTGAAGGAAAATATTTTGATAATACGTCAGCCCAGGATTTTGAAACTGCTCTTGATGAAACAGAAGTATTGGGCAACTCATCTTCTTTATAAAAAAATAATTTGCTTGTTGCATTTGTGCTGGCAAAAGTTTCATCAACCCATTTTTTTCTGAGGTTGCCATCAATTGGTTCTTTGTCAGAAACGCAAATGATTAACAGTAATTCATCCACATGTTCTCTTGCAAAATTTATCAATGCGATATGCCCTTTGTGCAAAGGCATAAATTTTCCGATTATCATTCCGGTTTTCATGCAATTGCTGCTTTTGCTTTTTTATACCATTCAAATAAACCCCAAATGGCAAGTGCAGTGAAAACCATGAATTGAAAACTGGTGAATACATAACCTTTTACGAAGTATAATGGTATGGATGCAAAATCAGTTGCAATCCACCAATACCAGCTTTCAACTTTTTTCTTTGCCATCAGCCACATGCCTGTGTATGCAGTTGAAGATGCAAATGCATCAGCCCAGGGAATTGCGCCGGGGGCAAAATTTGTTTTGAGATATGACAAGCTTAAAAAAATGGCAATATAGAATGATGCAAAAAATAATAATTGCTGCATCCATTCTTTTGATGAAGAAAATGTAATGGAAAGCACATGCTGTTTTTGCTCATCTTTTTTCGCCCATAAAATCCATCCGTAAATACTCACAAGTGTGTAATAAAGATTCACACTTGCTTCTCCGTACAAATGACCTTTGATGCTGATGAAAATATAGATGATGGTATTAATCAGCCCTACCGGATACACTAAAATATTTTCAAGCCTGGAAAACCAAACGCTTGCAATGCCTGCAAAGACGGCGATAAACTCCAGCCAACTTGTTTGTTGAATGCCATCGATGAATTGCCTGAAAATATTATGCATGTTCAAAAATAGTCTTGTTGCATAAAACAAAAAAGCTCCGTCATTAAACGGAGCTTGTATAATAATTTAAAAAAATTTTATTCTGCCTCAGCAACCACTTCTTTCACTTCAGGAATCATTCTTTTCATCATTCCTTCAATGCCAGCTTTCAATGTTATCATCGATGATGGGCAACCTGAACAAGAACCTTGTAACATCAGATTCACAACGCCTTCGTCATAACTTTTAAACTGAATAGCGCCACCATCCATTTCAACGGCTGGCTTCACATAATTTTCAAGCAATTCTTTAATGCGCTTTACCACATCATCATCATCGGCAGCAATGGTGTTGCCGCTTTCTTTTTTCGTGATTACAATTTCTTCTTCGTTGATAACAGGTTTGTTTTCTTCCAGGTATTCTCTCAAAAACTGACGAATAGAAGGAATTACATCATTCCAATCTGTATCAGAAATTTTTGTGAGCGTCACAAAATTGCTGGCGATGAAAACACTTTTTATGAATGGGAAACCAAACAATTCAATTGCCAAAGGCGAAGGCTTTGCGCTTTCCACATCAGGAAAGTCGATGCTTTTGCCGGGATATAATAATTTGTTCGCAACAAACTTCATCGTTTCCGGATTCGGCGTCATTTCGGTGTAAATGCTGATAACCGGATTGCCTGTTTTAATCATTATGCTGATAATTTAAAGTACAAATGTAACAATTCCTATGCCCGAAAGTTTTTGAAATCGGGAAAAGATTAGGAGCCATGGATTACACAAAATACACAGATGGTTTTACTTATCTGTGCGAATCCGTGTAGTCTGTGGCTAATATATTTCTGTAAAGCCTGAAATTAATAACATGCGCAGACACAATGAAGGTTACAGCAAACGGAAGGATAAAAAGTTCATATTCATGCCAATGCTGTTTAGCTAATAAGCATATCATTCCAATTGCAAAAAGCAGGAACGGCAAAAGACTTCGGTGATGCTTTTTGTAACCATGCCAAAGCGCATAACTCCCAACAACAAACGCCAGCCCAATCATGAAATATTCAAAAGCATAATTATTGATGATATTAAAGCCGAAGAGCGGAAGGCTCGTGAGAACCAAAGGCAGAACGGCGCAATGTATAGCACAAGCAATAGAAGCTCCAATCCCTAACGCATCCCAGTTTATTTTTATGCCCATAAAAGTCACAAAGGTATGCAAATGCAACAATGTTGCAAATTTTTAAAACTATCTTTGCTGCTAAGAATGTTATCCTTTTATGAGCATTAACTTTGCAGGCTATTAATATTGAAGTATGAGCAAAAAGGCGATTTTCTATGTTTGTTTTTTCGCGGCATTATTCATTTTGTTTTATATAGCGCTCACGAAAATAATCCCGGGTTATGGTGATGTGAAACTGCCTGTGCTTAGCTATGTGCAACCATTTTCATTTACAAATCAGGATGGAAAAACAATCACTGAAAAAGATGTCGCAGGAAAAGTGTATGTGACTGAATATTTTTTCACCACCTGCAAAGGCATTTGCCCCAAGATGAACAGGAACATGAAAGATATTTTTCAGGCTTATAAAACTGACACAGGCTTTCTGATTTTATCTCATACTGTTGACCCGGAAACTGATAGTGTTGCCCGCATGAAACATTATGCTGACTCGCTTGGCGCTGATTCAAAAACATGGTTTTTCTTGACAGGTCCAAAACAGAATTTATACAATGCAGCAAGAGTGAGCTATTTGCTGGATGACCCGAAGAACAACAATTCAGATATCAACAGCCAATTCATCCACACACAATTTTTTGCGCTGGTCGATAAAAGCGGTCGTGTCCGGAAAATTTATGACGGATTGAAAAAAGATGAGCTTGCTGAATTAAAAAAGGATATCGATTATTTGTTGAAAGAAAAGGTTGATAATTCGCGTTCTGCGAATATGCTTTACAAACCTAATGTGGGTCAATAATAATTTTCTATACTATTTTTGCAGTGATGGATTCGAAGATAGATGACATATTGAAGCGCAACCAGCTTAGTTTGACAAGCGGGCGAAAAAAAATACTTGAATTATTTTTAAGTAATGCTGGCGCATTGTCTCATGGTGATATTGAAAAAAAAGCCGGCGAAAAATTTGACCGGGTGACTGTCTATCGCACGCTACAGGTTTTTTTAGAAAAAGGAATCATTCATAATATCCCGACTGCCGATAATTCTATTCTATATGCGCTCTGCAAAGACGAATGCAGCCAGGGTCATCATCACGATAACCACGTTCATTTTGTTTGCAATGATTGCGGGAGCACGGTTTGCCTCGAAAGTGTAACCATCCCTTCCGTGAAACTTCCTAAAGGTTTTACTTCTACTCAGGTTGATGTTGTTGTTAGCGGAGTTTGTAATGAATGCAAATAAATTATTTCTATTTGATGATTTCGAGATTTATAGATTTAGTTAAAGCGACAACTTTTGTTCATTCTGGCAATCCTTTCATCTCAAAATCTTGCTCAAAAAGAAAGCCCCGATGTAGACACAACGGGACTTTTGGTTAAGGCTCTGATTAGTAGCTATTTTAATATTTTTCTAAAACTTATTTTAGTTTTTTGATTCCTGTTATAACAAAGATATAAGCTGAAAAGGAAATCAACAATATTTACTTATACTACTTTCAGGGTATGTTTTTATAATTTCTCGATTTCTGACTTGATGAAATCCATCAGTTTTTTGATATAATCACCTGAAAAATTGTACTCCAATCCAGCAGCTTTATAGAGTTCCGGCAGTGTTCTTGTTCCGCCAAGGCTAAGCGCATTGATATAATTGTCGAGTGCCTGCTTCTTATTTTGTTTGTATTGCATCCACAAACCCAACGCGCCTAATTGAGCAATGCCATATTCGATATAATAAAACGGCACTTCAAACAAATGCAGTTGCTTTTGCCATCCATATTTTCTGTATTCTTCAAGCCCGCTGAAATCAACTGCTGAAGAAGTGAAAGAATTAAGAATATTCATCCAGTTCTCAGCTCTTTCTTCTAAAGTGTGAGAAGGATTTTCATATACCCAATGCTGGAATTTATCAATCACAGCTATCCAAGGGAAAAGTGTGATTACTCTTTCAAGCTGATGTTCTTTTGCTCTTTTTAAGTCTTCTTTATTTTCAAAGAAAACATCCCATTCATCCATGGTGAACAATTCCATCGACATGCTAGCAACTTCAGCAATTTCCATCGGATATTCTTTGAAACCACTGAGCTCAAGGTTATGAGTCAGGAAAGAATGAATCGCGTGACCGCCTTCATGAACCATCGTTGTAACATCTCCCATTTGCTCTGCTGCATTCATGAAAATAAATGGTGCGCCGGTTTCAGCAAGTGGACAATTATAACCGCCAGGCGCTTTGCCTTTGCGGCTTTCCAAATCAAGCCGGCCCATTTTTTTCATCGTAGAAAGACAATCTGCAAAAAATGGATTCAGCTCGCTAAAGCATTCAATCGTTTTTTCTATTAACTCTTCGCTTGTTTTGAATGGGTGTAAGGGCTTCACATTTGCAGGCTCTGCTTCCGAATCCCAAGGGCGCAATTTTTCAAGACCCAATTTTTTTGCTTTCTTTTCATTCAGCTTGTTTGCCAAAGGCAAAACATATTCTCTCACTGAATCATGAAAATTGAAGCAATCTTCTTTTGTGTAATCGAAACGACCAAGCTCCACGAATTTATAATCGCGGTAATTTTTGAAGCCTGCATTCAATGCAACCTGATTTCTTTTTTCGAGTAAGACAGAATACAATTTATTAAGCATGTCTTTATCCTGCATTCTTCTGTCCTGTATTTTTCTGTAGACTTCTTCGCGCAGATTTCTATCATGGCTTTCGAGAAATCTGTTTGCCTGTTGCAGCGTATACTCATTACCGTTAACCTCAACAGTCATCTTGCCGGTGATTACACCAAAATGCTGACCAAGAACGCTCAATTCTGATTGCAGTGGAATATTTTCTTCCCTGAAAAGGTCAATGTTTTTTTTAACTGTCCGGATATAAGTGAAATATTTTTCTTTATCGAGCTCTTGCGTGAAAGGATTATTAATAAGCTTTCTGTTCAAAGCATCAGCATAAGGCTGAATTTTTGGTTGAATCTCTGTCACAAAAAAATTGAAAGCTTCTTCCAGGGATTTGTTTTCCGTATTGCAAGTCATGCGGATTTGTCTCCAGCAAATATCTTCACTAAGCACAGCTTCCAGCTCGCTCATATCTTTCAGCCATTTCTCCAAATCATCTTTTGAAGAAATTTCTCTTTCCAATAAATTTTTGAAATAAGGCTCAACTGTTTCCCAGTTTGTAACGGAAAATGTTTCCGGCAAAAAATGCCTTTCAGGTTTTTTTAAATCTGCACTAAGCTCCATGAATTTTATTTATCTGTTTTCTTTTTTGCCGCTGCTTTTTTTGGCTTCGCTTCCGTTTCTTCAGCAGTTTCTTTTTTAGGTTCTTTCTCTTCTTCCCTCACTTTTTTTGCTGCTGCCTTTTTTGGTTTTGCAACAGGTTCTTCAGCAACAACTTTTTCTTCCTTCACTTCTTCTTCAGGTTTTTGTTCTTCTTCTACAGGCGGCTCTGATAATTTGAATTCGATATTATTGCTTTTAAGAACAGAAAACCATTTAATCATTTTTTTAAGGTCGCTGCTATATACGCGGTCAAAATCCAAATCAGGATAGACTTTGCTGAAATAACTTTTCAGCGCTGCATTATCTTTTTCATCAGGCAATTTTTCTTTGCTTTCATCAATTGCTTTCAGCACATCTACAAGGTTCACATTTTCTCTTTTAGTGAAAATTTCAATGCTTTCCAAATGAGAAAAATTATGAATGCGGCTCGACACAAATTTTGTGCTCTTGTCATCTAAAGAGCGAACAATTGCACCGTCTGTTTTGCTGCTTAATAATTCATAAAGACCGGGCAAACCTGTTACTGCTACTATTTTATTGTATTCCATATTTTCTCTGCTTTAAAGGACGTGCAATTTAAAGCGAAAAAAGGAAATGAAATCATAAATAAAACTGACACAGATTTCGAGGATTTTCACAGATGAAGAACATGCTGCCTTTTATATAATCTTCTTCTGAAAAGAAACAAAATATGGTAACTTGGAAATCCTTTCTTTAATAATCAAAACGATTAGCCATGACTTTTAAAAACGCCATTAGCTGGTTTGAAATTCCGGCTGCCGACCTGAGCAGAGCTCAGCTATTTTATGAAACGATTTTCGGCATCACGATGATTCCGTTAGAAATGCCGAATATGAAAATGCGCATGTTTCCGCTGGAAAATTTGATGGGCGTTGGAGGCGCATTGTGCGATACCGGCGGGTTTCACAAGCCATCTGCAACTGATGGTCCTTTAATTTATCTGAATGCAAATCCCGATGTTCAAACTGTTTTAGATAAAATTGAAGCAGCAGGCGGAAAAATTGTTGTTCCTAAAATGGAGATTGGTTAATATGGTTTTATGGCTGTGTTTATCGACAGCGAAGGAAACAGGATTGCGCTTCATTCTGTGCCTAATAGCTAAACTGTGGCAGAAATTTCTTTCAGCACATTTTCAATTCTTGCTTTCAGGGTTTCATAATCTGTGAAACCTTTTGCGAGCAGATAAAATTTTGATTCATTCGCTTGCAACAGCAATGCAGGAAAACCTGTTATCTGTAATTGTTTCACTAAAGCAAATTCCTGATAGGCTTTTTCTTTGTATTCACTGCTGTGCAGCTTCACATAAAATTCTTCTGCTGGGATATTATATTTGGCAAGAAGATGGCGATATGCTTCATCGTCGCATAAATCTCTTCCTTCAAGCTTCAAAGCGTATTGCAAGTCAGATGCAAACTGAACCTGCAGTTCAGGATAATATTCTTTGAAAACACATAAGGCGATGGCAGGTTTTTCCGAGTTGAGAAACCAATCACTTTTATCGGGATTGAAAATATGCCAGAGAAAATCTTCGCCGAATTTTATACCTGAATATTCTTCTACCGTTTTGTATGCTTTCTGTATATAAGGAGCTGAAACGCTGATGGGCATTGGTTTTTCAGAGATAATCATTCCGCCTGATAATACTTCAATGAAAAACTTGTCTTTATATTCTTCTGCAATTTTTTTGATAACCGGGCTGAAGCCATAGCACCAACCGCAATAAGCATCGTAGCAATAAATCAAATTATAAGACATAAAAATATTAAGTGTAGAATTAATTTGTTGAGAAAATCTGATTTATAAAATGGCAGTAATTGCACTTTTTTTTGAAGTGACCTCTTCAAATTTTTCATCATAATCTTCACGCATCGTTCCCATCATTCTGTCCCAAAAAGTAAAATACAGCCCATAATTCCCTTTGAAATATTGATGGTGCTGATTATGGCTCACTGATGTATTCATCCACTTGCCAAACCAGTTGCGGCTGAAATTTTTTGGATACAATTCATAACCAAGATGCCCATAAACATTGTAGATAATCGACAGTAGAAAGAAAATGAAGAAATGCAAATAATGAATGGGAATCATGAAAAGAAAAATTGGGTAAATGCCAATCTCAACAATTGCCTCCAACGGATGAAACGCATAAGCTGCCCATGGCGAAGGATTGGTGGACTGATGATGCACGAGGTGAAATAATTTGAAAAGTTTTTTATGGTGCATCAACCGATGGGCCCAATAAAAATAGGTGTCGTGCATGATTGCCATTATCGGAAAAGCAAGAAAAAAATAAACCCATCCGTGGTCAGAAATATTTTTATATAAAGTAGTGTGACCAACAACTGCCGGATTTTTCACCAGGAAAAAAGGAACGCTTGCAAAAAGAAACATCGTAAAAAGCGAGAAACTAATTTCACGGCCATAATCTTTTGCTCTGGGATATTTTGACTGAATTTTTTTGTAGGAAATAAATCTTGCTAATAAAATATAGAACAGCAAAAATGCGATTCCCGCAACCATGAAATAACGGGTGCTGATATGACGGAAAATATTTAGATAATCAGTCCAATGCATACTTTGCTATTTGTGCAAAATTAATGAGCATTCCATTTGTGAATGCTCATTAATTTTTTATGATGAAAAACCAGAAATACGAATTTATCTTCCTCTCCTTCTATCACCACCGCCACCACTTGGTCTTGAACCACCAGAGGGTCTGGAAGGTGCACTTGGTCTTGCCTGTTGAAAATTTTGTGTGCGCATCGTTCCCCTATCGCGCATCTGCTGTTGACGGTTCAGGTTCTGTAATTGCTGATTATTATTTTGCTGAATCGGTCTCCACTGCTGGCTTTGCTGATTCTGCTGCCTTTGCTGCCATTGGTTATTCTGCGGATTGCGCTGGAATACGTTTCCGCTTCTGTCAGAATAAACATTGTTCTGCGCATTCGGGCGTGTCTGTATTCTGTTCGGTTGTCCGTTGCTGTTAGGTCTGTTGTCAAAACCCTGGCGAGCGTTATTGTTATTTGGGAACCTGCCACCGTTTGACGGATTTCCTGGTCTATTAAAACCATTTCCATTAGCTCTGTTGAAACCACCTCTGTTATCTCTTGTCACAACATCATTCCTGTAACGATAAATATTGTTCGTGTAATTATTGCGGATATATACATTCCTGTTTCTGTTATAACTATTTCCATAGTATCCATAAGAACGATATCTGTTATATACATATGGAGGACGATAAACAGAAGGACCCCACCAGCCGCCACCCCAATAACCACCATAAGGGCGACCAATGCTCAATCCAAAATGGAACCATCCGAAACCATAACCATAGCCCATGCTCCATCCAGCCCATGGATTATAGCACATGTTGAAACCCCATGTCCATGGGCGTGGATAATAATATCCGGAGAACCATGGATTATAATAAAATCCTGTTCCGTAAACTACAGTCGGACCGTAAACAAAAGTGTTCAAATAACCCGGAGTGTAACCCATGTAAACATAATCAGGTGTTACATCATACACATACACATACTTTAAATTATATACAGGTGAGCTCGGCGGAATCATTTCCACTTCTTCAGGTCTTTCTGTACAAACTGACCAGGGACCATTCGGAGTTTGTGATTCAAACCAAACACCTTTATCAACTGAATAATAAGTATTGCCACGGCGAATAACAGAAGCCTGTGTGTTCACGCCATATTGCAAATCTGTTCCCTGAACATTTTCAAATTTTGGGTCACCATCATAAGTAACATTTGTAGAAGCTGTTGCTCTGTCAACTTTTGCAGTCTGTGGAATCTGTGCATCCATCACGGCTTCACGAGCAGCATCAGTTCCTGCAACACTTGCAAGCACATTATCTTTCGGAGAGCCTTCAGGAATTTTTGCAAAGTCTGCAGGCAAAGAATTTGCTGCAACATATTGCCAACGCCCGTCAAGCACTGGTGATGAATACCAGCGACCTGAAATCAACACATAATATTGTTTGCCATTGTTGTCTAAAAAAATATCGTTCGAAGAATTATTCATGTATGACAAGCTCGTTCCATCAATTGCTGTGAATGAAGGCTGCCCATTTGATTGAACAAGTTCAGCAGGTTTAGTGCTCACGATAATATCAGAAACTTCATTTTGATTGCTTGCAGAAGTTGAATCAACATAACCAGCATTTGAGCTGTTTGCTTCATCTACTGCATCCTGAACCTTCTGAAGATTTTGCGGAACATTTCCATTTGTATAGTTGTAAGGTCCGGTTGCAGCAGGAGCGCTGTACCAATGTTTGCCGCCATACAAATAAAATCTTCCATCATTATTTCTCACAATAGTAAATGGCGAATTCACAACCGCATCCAATCCCCAATCTTTATTTTGCTGAAGCTTAGGCTCGCCATCAATCAACACAAGAATCGAAGGACGGGAAACAAAAAAAACTTTCGGAGCATCTGTGCTCAAATCTTTCGACAACTTTTTTTCTTCTTCATTCTGGTCGAGCGATGCCAGGATTTCATCCAATGAAATATCTCCAACAGTTTGCGGAAGCTGTGATTCCAAAGTTGTTTTTAAACTGCTAATCATGTTCGGGTCAGTCTGTCCAGGAAATTTAATATTTGGAACTTTCACTGACTGAATGCTCATCACACGATTATCCCTGTCTGTTTCAACAGTTGCAACCGTCCAGAATGTACCGAATGTCGGGTCGCTTTTCCCGTTTTCTAAAATAGAAATGGCAGCGCGGGCTTTCAAAATGTTTCCTTTGAAAGACTCCGGCTGCAGCTCATAAATTTTTATGGTTGAACCGTCGGCAGAAGTGATGGTTTTGGGCCAATCATCCTGTCCGGCTTTTGATGTGTTGAAGGCTAGCAATGCGCTACACATCAGCATGAGTACTCGTGTGAAAATTTTCATATTAAACATTTAGTGTTTGTGATTAACGAGACAGCAATTCATTCACCTGTAAAGTTAAGAAAATGACATGCCGAATCCGGTAATAGACATGTTTTTTTAGCCAATGTTTATAAACGAAATGTTAATGCTTGTAGTATTGGTATTCAGTTAAATAACAAACCTCAATCGGTGAATGATAATCTAAGGAAGGTGAATTTCTGCGGGGATGTTTTTATATTCTAAGCTTAGCCAAATACTACAATTGGCATATTGAGCATTCTTCCGTTATATCCGAACTTTTCAAAGCTTAATCAGCTTGATAAAATTTATTATAGATTTGAAGCTTTGGAAAAGTTATTGAGCACTTTACCATTTTCGGTTGTTCATTAACGTTAGCATTTTAGATATTTCCAGTTCCTGATTTTGCCTTCAGCCATCCATTCAATTGCCTGAACCAGGCGTTTGTTTCGTGTTTCTTCTGTCTTTGCTTCTGTTATCCAATCCACATAATCTTTTTTATTGGTGTAGCTGAAATTTTCGAATGTGGCAGATGCTTTTTTATTTTTTTTAAGAGCATCAGTAAAATATTTTGGAATCACTAATTCTTTTTTTTCTTTGGCTTTTGGCTTTTTGACTTTCACATCATCTTCATTCAATTTCATGGCTTCCTTAACATAGCCCATAAGAATTTTATCAGAAGGTAAATCTTTCAGCGAAGTGATTTTGCCAAGACTTCCCATCGCGTCTTTCCTGTTGTCGAGCATTTTTTCCGCATCTTTCATTAATGCAGTTTTCCAAAATCCAAATGAGCAATGTTGTTTGAATGCTGCCATGCTGCACATAATTCCTTTGTAATCAAAATTGGGAAATGACCATTTTATTGTTTCTTCAACATCAGGACAAGCTTTATGAACCAGCTCGCGAATATGATTCAGAATTGGTTTTGCAAAATCCGCTGACTTGGCAATGTATGCGTCAACGCGTGCCTCTTTCTTTCCCATAATAATGATGTTTGAAATATTAAGAGATTAATGTGCTTCCAGCCAATTGATTCCTCCGCCGATTTCTGCTTCGACCGGAACTCCATTCGGCAAAGGCAAAGCCGCTCTCATACAATCGATAATGATTGGTTTAATAGTTTCGGCTTCATCTTTTGTTGCATCAAAAACCAATTCATCATGCACCTGCAAAATCATTTTCGATTTGAAATTATTTTTTTTAAATGCGTCATGAATTTTTATCATCGCCAGTTTTATCATATCTGCCGCAGTTCCTTGTATTGGAGAATTAATAGCATTTCGCTCAGCAAAACCACGAACTGTAAAGTTTGCGCTGTTAATATCTTTCAGCCAGCGTTTGCGCCCCATCAGTGTTTGCACATATCCATGTTCTCGTGCAAAATTGATAGTATCATCCATGTATTTCTGGATGTTAGCAAACTGTTTTTTATAATTATCAATAATTTCTTTTGCTTCCGTTCTGCTGATACCCAAATTATCTGCCAAACCGAATGCACCCTGTCCATAAATAATCCCGAAGTTCACGCTCTTTGCTTTGTAGCGCATTTCTTTGGTCACTTCTTTTTCATCAACGCTATACACTTTTGCAGCCGTTGCAGTATGAATATCTTTTCCATGTTTGAAGGCATCGCACATTGCAGGGTCGCCGCTGATGGCAGCAACAATCCTCAATTCAATCTGAGAATAATCTGCAGATAATAAAATATGTTTATCGTCACGAGGGATAAATGCTTTTCGTATTTCTCTTCCGCGTTCCGTGCGCACAGGAATGTTTTGGAGATTCGGATTATTGCTCGATAATCTTCCAGTAACCGCAACAGCTTGCGCATAAGAAGTATGAACTCTTCCTGTTTTTCGGTTAATCATCAACGGTAGTGCATCTACGTAGGTTGATTTTAATTTAGTCAACTCGCGATAAGCAAGAATGTCTTCAACGATTTTACTTTTGTTCGCGAGTTTTAACAATACATCTTCACCCGTTGCATATTGACCTGTTTTTGTTTTTTTTGCTTTCGGGTCAAGCTTTAAATGGTCAAAAAGAACTTCTCCTAATTGTTTTGGCGATGCAAGATTGAACGGACCAACTTCACTATTAGTTTGTTCTTTCACTAACTGAAAAACACTAGTTTCCGCATTTTTTGCATCTGTTTCTAATTGCTTTGAATAATCTTTCAAGAAACCTTCATCAATTTTTACTCCTTCAAATTCCATGTCAGTGAGCACTCTCACCAAGGGATTTTCAACTTCAGCAAAAACTTTTTCAACTTCTTTTGTTTTTAATAATGGAGTAAAAACTTTTTTTAATTGAAGTGTAATGTCAGCGTCTTCTGCAGCGTATTCTTTTATTTTTTCTAATTCCACATCACGCATATTGCCCTGCACTTTTCCTTTCTTTCCAATCAGTTCTTCAATGTGTACCGGTTCATAACCGAGATATTGAACGCTCAGCGTATCCATACCACGTTTACCTTCCGGCTCAATCACATAATGTGCAAGCATGGTGTCAAATAAATTTCCTTTCGGCTCAATGCCATACCATTTCAATACCAACAAATCATATTTTGTATTCTGCCCAACCCATGTGATAGTTGTTGAGTTGAAAAGCTGAGTGAATAATGCAAGAATTTTTTTTGTCTCATTCTGGTCAGGCGGGCAAGGAACATAATATGCTTCTTCCGGTTGGTAAGAAAAACTCAAGCCAACAAGCTCCACATTATTTGCATCAATGCCTGTGGTTTCAGTATCGAAACAAATTTCTGTTTGCTTGGAAAGTTTTTCAACGAGCTCTTTGATTGCAGCTTCGCCCTGAACTGCAAAATATTTGTGTGGTGTATTATTAATATTTTTTTCTGCAGTTAAATTACCTGAAACTTCTGTTGTTGCTTCTTCCTGCTCTTTTTCTTGTTCTTTGTCCTTCACCCCTTGTTCCTTATCTCTTGCCTCTTGTTTCCTCCCCTTCCCATTTTGTGATTCAACAGGCTGACCAAACAAATCTGTCTGCACTCCTTCCGGGGCGGCATTGAACAAGTTGAAATCATCTCCCAATATGCGTTTGCCAATCGTTTTAAATTCAAGCTCACCAAAAACTTCTTTCAGTTTTTCTTTGTTCCATTCTTTCAACTTAAAATCTTCTTCATGAAATTGCAAAGGAACATTCATGATAATTGTTGCAAGTTTCTTGCTCATTAATGCCAACTCCTTGCCTCCTTTTACTTTTTCACCTAATGCTCCTTTTATTTTATCAGCATTTTCCAAAACATTTTCAAGTGTGTTATATTCAGCTAATAATTTCGCTGCAGTTTTTTCACCAATGCCAGGGATGCCAGGAATATTGTCAACAGCATCTCCCATTAGCCCGAGTATATCAATCACCTGCGAAACATTTTTGATATTCCATTTCTCACAAACTTCTTTTGGTCCCAAAATTTCAATCGTTCCTCCCTGATATGGCGGTTTATAAATTTTTACTTTTTCTGAAACCAACTGCCCATAATCTTTATCAGGTGTTACCATAAAAACTTCGTAGCCCGCGTCGGCAGCTTGTTTGCTTAATGTACCAATCACATCATCAGCTTCGTAGCCGTCGAGTTCCATCACAGGAATATTAAAACCTTCGATGATTTTTTTGATATCAGGAATTGCACTCAGCAAATCTTCTGGCGCTTCTTGTCGGTTTGCTTTGTAATCCGCAAAATCAGTATGCCTTTCAGTAGGCGCATGCGTATCAAAACAAACAGCCATGTGAGATGGCTTTTGATTGGTGATTAAATCGACTAATGTGTTGGTGAAACCAAATTGCGCATTCGTGTTGCGCCCTTTTGAAGTTACACGAGGATTTCTGATAAGCGCATAATAAGCACGAAAAATGAGAGCCATTGCATCGAGAAGAAATAGTTTTTTTTCCATAGCAGCTTTTATTTTGCTGATGATAAATTTTATCAGCCGAAGCTACTAAGTTAAGTGATTCCTTCTCTGCCGGAAATAAAAAAACCATCACGCCAAGGCGCAATGGTCTGGAATATTTTGGGTATAGTAAACTTTTTTGCTTAGTTCTTCTTTTCTTCCTTAGAAGCTTTTACATTTTCTACAGCTACTGGTTGTTTAGGCTGTGCAGAAGCTGCCTGAACATAGGTAGCGTTTGTTTTTGTTGTCACGTTCGCACTGTTGTCATCATCATCTTTGTGAATAAAGTTCAGATAAATTGCAAATGCGAGCAGGGAAAATGCAAATAGGTTGAAGAGTTTACGGTATGGATTTCCCATAGTACTGGATTTTAAAATTAAAATTATCGAACCAATATTATAAACGAGGACTTGTTATGAATATTGTTTCTCGAAAAAATAATTCTGAAAAATTTTTTGTTTGATGGCGAAGCGCAATGATTTTCAAATAAATGATTTCGAAAAATTATTTCATTCCTTCCAATTCTTTTTGCAACCTGAACATTTCATCGCGAAGTCGGGCAGCTTCCATGAAATCCAAATCACGTGCGGCTTTCTCCATTTCTTTTTTGATTTTTGAAATGGCTTTTTCCATCTGGGGAATGGTTTTATATTGCTCCTGTTCTTCTGCAGCAACGGTTACCAAATCTTCATCAGCCTGAACGGCATAAGGATTTTTGGAATCAAAACCTTTGATATCAAGCACTGATGTTTGTGCAAAAACCTGTTCTTTAGATTTTTTAACAGTCGCTGGGATTATATTATGTTCAATATTATAAGCGATTTGTTTTTCTCTTCTGCGGCTTGTTTCATCAATGGTGCGCTGCATGCTTTCAGTCATGATATCCGCATAAAAGATAACAAGCCCGTCAATATTTCTTGCAGCGCGACCGGCAGTTTGTGTCAATGATTTTTCATTGCGCAAAAAGCCTTCTTTATCTGCATCTAAAATTGCGACGAGAGAAACTTCAGGTAAATCCAAACCTTCACGCAATAAATTCACGCCAACCAACACATCAATTTCTCCAAGGCGTAGCTGTCGCAATATTTCAACGCGCTCTAAAGTATCCACTTCACTATGAATATATTTTGATTTGATATTAATGCGATGAAGATATTTATCCATTTCTTCCGCCATGCGTTTCGTAAGAGTTGTAACAAGAACCCTGTCACCTTTTGTAACGCGCTTATCAATCTCATCAAGCAAATCATCAATTTGATTAATACTCGGACGGATTTCAATCGGCGGGTCTAACAAACCTGTCGGGCGGACAACCTGCTCAACAACAATGCCGCCTGTTTTTTCTAATTCATAATCTCCAGGCGTTGCAGAAACAAAAACGGTTTGATTCGTCAACGATTCGAATTCATGAAAATTCAACGGACGATTATCAAGTGCCGAAGGAAGACGGAAACCATAATCTACTAAAATTAATTTTCTGCTTCTGTCACCGCCATACATTCCGCTTACTTGCGGAACTGTTTGATGGCTTTCATCAATTACGCAGAGATAATCTTTCGGGAAATAATCGAGCAAACAAAATGGTCTTGTTCCGGGTAATCTTCTGTCGAAAAATCTTGAATAGTTTTCTATGCCATTGCAATAACCAAGCTCACGAATCATTTCCAAATCATAATTCACGCGTTCGCTCAATCGTTGTGCTTCTATATATTTACCTGTACTTTTAAAATATTCAACCTGCAGACCAACTTCATCCTGTATCTCATGAATAATTTGTTGCAGCATATTTTTTGGAGCGATATATAAATTTGCAGGAAAAATTGCAGCATCTTCCATTTTGCCAATCCGCTTTCCTGTGTTCACATCAAAACTTTCTATCTCTTCAATTTCATCTCCGAAAAAACTGATGCGATAACCATAATCAACATAGGGAAGATTAATATCAATCGTATCACCTTTCACACGAAAAGTTCCTCTTGTAAAATCAATCTGGCTGCGGTTGTATAAAGAGTTCACGAGTGAATGCAAGAATCCTTGCCGCGAAATAGTTTGACCTTGTTTGATTCTGATAATGCTGTTTTCATATTCAGTTGGATTCCCGATTCCATAAATGCAGCTCACAGATGCAACGATAATAATATCTCTTCTTCCGGTTAATAATTGTGCCGTTGCTTGTAAACGCAGTTTGTCAAGCTCTTCATTAATCGATAAATCTTTTTCGATGTACGTGTTGCTCACGGGCATGTAAGCTTCCGGTTGATAATAATCATAATAAGAAACAAAGTAGCCCACCGCGTTTTCAGGAAAGAATTGTTTGAACTCACCATAGAGTTGAGCAACCAATGTTTTATTATGTGTGAGCACCAAAGTCGGTCTCTGCACATTCTGAATCACATTAGCTATCGTGAAAGTTTTCCCTGAGCCGGTCACGCCCAATAATGTCTGGTATTGTTCGCCATTCAAAATCCCTTCGGTAAGCTGATTAATAGCTTGCGGCTGGTCGCCAGCAGGGGAATATGACGAGTGAATTTTAAAAGGCATAATAAAAAGTCGGGAAACAAATTTAGCTCATTTCACGCAACGATAACAACGAATACAAAGGGCACAATGTTTACAATAAATTAAACATTGTGCCCTTAAAAAATAAAAAATTATTGAATGCTCTTTGTTATCCCATCTAAATAATCAGAAAAAGTTTTGATGACTTTTGCATCCACTTCAATTTGTTCCTGCGCTTCTTTCCAGTTTCTTTGCTCGATAGCTTCGCGAATACCCGGTAAAGTTTTTACACCGTAACCTGTATAAAAACCAGGAGCATAAATCGCATGCCTGTACCAGCCGCGGCGAGGAAGACCATTATCAGTTAATAATTTTTGCTCGGCTTTATATAGTGCTTTGTTCACCTCATCTTGTTTTGCCCCATCAAGTTTCCCTTTTGCCAATGCATCAGATAAATGAGTGGTTGATTTTTCAAGTGTGGACATTGAATTTTGCAGGCTTGAAAAATTCAGAAAAGGGACTTCATCTTTCGGAGAAGGAGGCAATAATTTTTCAGCAGTATCTGTTGTGTTGCTATAAAATTTTTCTTTGATGAGCTGGTTTTCTACAGCAGTTGACTCGCGCATTTGATCAGCAAGCGCAATCACCTCAGTTGCATAACCGTTCAAAGTTTTATACAAAGATTTAAAATCGAAAGGCAATGCCTCAGCATCTGCCAAACGCAATGCTGTGCGACCGGCAGTTTTAGCGAGAACAACTCCATAAATAAAACTTGGGTCTTTGAAACGGCGGTAATCATCATAAGAATCATATATAGAATGATACTCGCCGCCCGGGTCTTCTCCACCAAAACCAAGGTTGAAAGAAGGAATTCCAAGATGCTGCAGAAAGCCTGAAAAGTCAGAACCCGAGCCAAGTGCTTCTATTTTGATTGTTTTCATTCCCATCAATTCTTTTCTTTTTGAATGATTGCGGCCTGCGCCAACAATTTCTGCCTGCCTTGTTCTTTCGAGCACGCTGATGCCGGTTTCGGGGTCAGTAACATCTCTTCCCACTTCATTCATAAAACCTTCCAGCGCATGAGAGCCGCCGACACCAAAAAACCCTCTGCCGTTGCCGTCTGAGTTAATATAGGCAACAGTTTTCTGTTGCAATTCATCAGCATGTTGCTCCACCCATTCTGTTGAGCCCATCAGGCTTGGTTCTTCACCGTCCCATGCACAGAAAACTAATGTGCGTTTTGGCTTCCATCCTGTTTTTGCCAATTCACTGATTGCTCTTGCCTCCTCGAGCATAGCAGCTTGCCCGCTTATTGGGTCGCCAGCGCCATTCACCCATGCATCGTGGTGATTGCCGCGGATTACCCATTCATCAGGTCTTTCGCTGCCGGGCATTTTTGCAATAATGTTGTTAAGCGGTTTTGTGTCCCAGTTAAATTCCAGTTTTAAATGAACGATTGATTTTCCGGGACCAATATGATAAGTGAATGGCAGTGCGCCTCTCCAGTCATCAGGCGCAACCGGTCCTTCTAAAGAGCGCAGTAATGGTTCCGCATCATGATAGCTGATGGGGAGTACAGGAATTTTTAAAAGATTGGTCGCATCTTTCCTGTCAATTCTTTTTGCATCTTTTGTTGAACCATAACCGGGAGTTAACGGATCACCGGGATAAATCGGCATATCCATTACAGAACCCCTTTGCACGCCGGACTCGTTTTTGAATGCTCCTTTTGGGTACACGTCACCTTGATAATACCCGTCATCTTTAGGGTCAGAATAAATGATGCAGCCAAGCGCACCATGTTCCTGCGCCACTTTTGGCTTGATGCCGCGCCATGAGCGGCCATATTTTGCAATCACGATTTTTCCTTTAACGTCGATGCCTAACCGACTTAAATAGTCATAATCTTCCGGCAAACCATAATTCACAAAAACAAGCTCTCCGGTCACATCACCATCTGCAGACCAGCAGTTATAAGTCGGCAACTGCTCGCTTGTTTGATTGGATGTGGCATCTTCTGCCAGAATTTTTTCTGTTAGTGTCGCTTTGAATTTTGTTGGGGAAGTCATTTCAAGCAAACGTGATTTTGGGGTGGGGAAGAGCACATAAAATGTTTCTGTCTGCACATCATAGCCCCAGCTTTTCAATTTATTATAGATGTAATCTGCAACGGCTTTCCCGCCAGATGAGCCAACATGATGTGGACGGGCAGCCATGTCCTTAATCATCTGACCAACATTTTCTGCTTTCAGATAGCTGTCGAATTTTTCTTCTGCAGCAAATTGCTGTTTGGCGCTGCTTTCGCTAAACCCCGAAAGATTTTTTGTTTGTGCATGGCTAAATGTATAGCACAACAAAGCAGCACCTGCTAATACGAATTTTCTCATTTTAAAAAGTTTTGATGAAAAGTTAGAATAGGACAAGCAGGGTTTGAAATTACAAACAAAGAGGGTTCAAAAACCTTTTCGGGAAAAGAATATTCATCAAAGCCCGTCACGAAATTTCACCCACACATAAGCATCCCGCACCTGGTTATTTTTGATGATGGCTTTTCTGTGAACCGCTTCCAGATGAAACCCATTTTTCTCTGCTACTTTCATTGAAGCTGGGTTGGTGGAAAACACTTCTGAATATATGCGATCAATATCAAGATTTGAAAAAATATAATCCACCAGCAGTCGGACTGCTTCTGTCGTAATTCCTTTATTCCAATAATTTTCATCAAGCCAATAGCCAATCTCTGCTGTCTTTCTATAAATATTTTCTTTTTGCAGAAAACCAATGCCACCAACAACCTGCCCGTCTGCAGTAATTGCGAAATTATTGGGCTGTTCTTTATCTTCATTCAAGGCTATCCATTCTTCCGCATCTTTTTCAGTATAAGGGAAAGGAAAGCCATCACGCAGATTGTTGCTTACATTTTCATTGTTCGCAGCAATAGAAAGCTGTTTGGCATCTTCTTTTTCCCACGGTCTTATTGCTGTTTTCATTTCTTATATCTTTTCAGATAAACATTATAGTCAGGCACGATTGCTTCATACTCGTGATGCATTAAAGGAGAAGTGAGCAAAAAATCTGCAGTTGCCCTGTCGCAGGCAAAAGGTATGTTCCACACAACACCCAAACGAAGCAGGGCTTTGATATCAGGGTCGTGTGGCTGGGCTTCCATCGGGTCCCAGAAAAATATCAGCACATCAATTTTTTCTTCAGCAATCCTCGCTCCTATTTGCTGGTCGCCGCCTAATGGCCCACTTAAGAACTTTGTGATGGGTTGTGAGAGTGCTTCTTCCAGCATCGTTCCGGTTGTGCCAGTCGCGAAAAGCTTGTGTCTGGATAATGCGGTTTTATTATAAATCGCCCATTCAATCAGCTCTGCTTTTTTATTATCATGAGCAACGAGCGCAACCCGCTTTTTTGCTCCCATTTTACGGTTATGCATACCTTCTTTTTTAATTAATACATCGTTGCTGAAAAGGTAATCCAGTTTTTTAAGAAGATGATAACATCTTCCAAAAAATTAATATTTCATTACTGCGTTCTAATCGGCACAAAATTTGTTTATTGATCGACTCGTCGATTTACTAACCACATTAATGAAACTCTTCTGGCTTACCTTCACTATGGGATTCATTTGCCTTGCATCGAACGCACAGCAGGCAACTGATTCTGCAAATCATCAGCAAACTGATCCGGAAAGTTTTTCTTTGTTTACAAACTTCACTTACAGTATTAAAGATATCAACAAGGTTTTATTGCAATGGTCGATTGACAGCAGCGCCGGCAATGATTATTTTATTGTCGAGCATGGAAAAGATACTTCTCATTTTGAAACGTTAGGTATCTTGAAAAAGACAGATGCCGCAGCCCAATATGAGCTGGTTGATAACAATGCATTTAATGGGTTTAATTATTACCGCATCAAATGTATGGATAGTGCAGGTCTTGTTACCTATTCAAAAATTTTGCAGGTAAGCTCCGGTAAGGCAGACTTTAAATTTTATCCCAATCCCGTCGATAAATTACTGATTGTTGAAACCGAACGTTTTTCTGATTTGCAGATAATAAACGTCATGGGGGCGGTTCTTATCACCAAACAACTGCAAAGTGGTGTTCAGATTATCAATGTTTCTTCGCTTGAAAAGGGTGATTATATCCTTCGCGCAGTTGATAAAATGAACAATAAAATTGTTCTTGAGCACTTGCTAAAGAACTGATTTTACCGGTGAATAAATAATTTCATATTACCAGAAAATAGTATTGCAGAATTGATTCCCATCAATTATCTTTACCTCGGTTTTTCATAGGATATTGGATTTTAAACCGGGGTTGAATTTCTATTCACGCCCCTTTTTTATTTTAGGAAGTATCTACAACATCATTATAAAACAATAGCCCTCCGATATTCTCGGAGGGCTATTTCTTACTAAACCCATTATTATCAAAAAAGACTACCCTGCTGCCTGAACTTCTTTAATCTTCTCACGGATTTTTGCTTCAATCTGAGCTGCCAGCTCGGGATTGTCATGAAGCAATTGTTTCACAGTATCGCGACCCTGACCTAATTTATCAGTTCCATAGCTGAACCAGCTACCGCTTTTTTGAACGATGCCAAGTTCAACACCCATATCTACAATCTCACCCATTTTTGAAATGCCTTCTCCAAAAACAATATCAAATTCTGCCGCCCTGAAAGGAGGAGCTACTTTATTTTTAACCACCTTCACTTTCACACGGTTGCCGATTGCTTCTTCACCATCTTTGATTTGCGCCATGCGGCGGATATCCAAACGAACGGAAGCATAAAACTTCAAAGCATTCCCACCAGTGGTTGTTTCAGGATTCCCGAACATCACACCGATTTTTTCACGTAGTTGATTAATAAAAATGCAAATTGTATTTGTCTTGCTGATGGTTGCTGTAAGCTTTCTCAATGCCTGAGACATTAACCTTGCCTGTAAACCCATTTTGCTATCGCCCATTTCTCCTTCAAGCTCACCCTTCGGAACGAGCGCAGCGACAGAGTCAATCACAACAACATCTAATGCTCCCGATAGAATCAAACGGTCTGCGATTTCCAGTCCCTGCTCGCCATAATCTGGCTGAGATATTAAAAGGCTATCGATATCGACACCGAGTTTTTGTGCATAAGCACTATCAAACGCATGCTCTGCGTCAATGATAGCACACATGCCGCCTTTTTTCTGAGCTTCTGCGATAACATGAGTCGCAATCGTTGTTTTACCGGAGGATTCAGGCCCATAGATTTCAATAACACGACCACGTGGCAGACCGCCTATACCAAGAGCAACATCTAATCCAATAGAGCCGGTTGAGACCACATCCATTGGGTCCTGATTTTTTTCATTCATCATCATCACACTTCCTTTCCCGAAATCCTTATCTATTTTATCAATCGTTAGCTTTAGAGCCTTGAGTTTTTCTGCGTTTGACATAGCGTTGTGTTTTTGTTATTCAAAATTATTGATTCATCAAATGTAGGGTAATTATTTTATGCACACTAATATTTTTAGTAATTTTTTAGCTAATTTTTTTGGATGTAGGAATCAGCCGCAGATTACACGGATAAACACAGATGAGTTGTTCTATTTGTGAAAATCGGAGTAATCCGTGGCTACCCAAAATCCGCTGTGCGAAAAGGCTCCTTAATCGTTTAATGTAATTTGATTGGAAAGATACTAGAAACGGATAGAGCAGAGAGAATCCTAATCTGTGCTTTATCCGTGCAATCTGTGGGGAACAAAAAACCCCGTTAGAAAACGGGGCCACATGAGAAAACCAATAAATAGCTGCTTTGAAAAACGGTTGCTTAAACCATTCTGATTGCAAAGAGACGGCAAATTTCAATGCCAGTCAATACTACTTTTGTGGTATATTTTTTTATTATTTGCTCTTAGCCTCAGCCCATGCGTCCATTTTCCTTTCCAGCACCTGTAATGGCATAGCTCCATCTTTCAAAATCTCATCATGAAAATCTGAAAGGCTGAACTTGCTCCCAAGCAGTTCTTCATATTTAGTGCGAAGCTCTCTTATTTTCAGCGCCCCGATTTTATATCCTAAAGCTTGTCCGGGAATTGCCATATACCTTTCAATCTCGGCAGTTGCGCCTTGCTCGCTGATGGGTTCATTATCCATCATATATTTAATTGCCTGTTCGCGGGTCATGTTTTTTGTGTGGATAGCAACATCAACAACCAATCTTATCGCACGATGAATTTCATCTCCCAATGCACCCATGTATTGGTAAGGGTCAGTATATAACCCAAGTTCTTTTCCGAGCGATTCACAATACAAAGCCCAGCCTTCCATATAAGCATTATTGCCCCCAAACCGGCGAAATTTTGGTAGCAATGTATCTTCCTGCTGCAATGAAACCTGATAATGATGACCAGGAATTGCTTCATGCAAAAAAAGCGATTCCATTCCTGACGTAGTATTGAATTTTGTGGCATCTAAAATCGGCACGTAAAAAATGCCCGGTCTTGTTCCGTCCGCAGAGCCCTGAAAATATTCTGCACTGGCGCTTGCTGCGCGGAATGCTTCTGTTTGCCTGATTTCAAAACGTGTTTTGGGAACATGCGTGAACATCTTTTTCAAATTGGGCTCCATTCTTTGATGAATAGCCTCAAACGCGTCCAGTACTTCTTTCGGGGTTTTATAAGGCGTGAATTTTTTATCAGTCTTCATGTATTCAAAAAATGCAGCTAAATCTCCTTTAAAGCCAACAGCGTTTTTCACACTGTCCATAATTTTTCGGATACGTGCAACTTCATTCAAGCCTGTCTGATAAATTTCTTCTGATGATTTATCGGTCGTTGTTTGGTCTCTTATCAAGAAATTGTAGTAGGCATCACCGTTAGGAATGGCATTAATGCCGGAAGTAGCTCTTGATTTTGGCAGATATTCATTCTTCAAAAAATCAGCTAAT
>DATGIX010000067.1:0-12290 GCA_035295505.1 Puia sp.
GTCTCAATAGTAGAGGCAGTCCTTCATATTCTATTTCTGATGTCAACCAAGTCATTTAAAAAAATTTTGTAGATGTCGAACTGTAGCAGCGCATAGCGCACAACGACTGAGGCTTGCCGCAGTGCTGGAATTTATTTCCGTCCGCCGATTGCTGAAGCCCGGTTTTTATTTTATGTTGAAGTTAATAATAAATGCTCAATAGAATAACGTCCGCCGGAACGGAAGCCCATTAAAGATTTGCCGCTGATTGTTATTCCTTCTGCCGGCATTGCGGCAAACCTGATGTTGGTGGCAGCGTTTGACTTGGGGTGTTAATTTGTGATTTTGAAAAATTTAATCGTGTCATAGATTAATGGCTTTGTCCAACCATAAGTGGTATCCGGATTTTTTTGTTCTAATAAAATATTAAAAGTATCAGAAAGTCTTTTTGGATTTAACACACATCTAAATTCTTCAATGCCGTTTGGAGATGCTCGGTTCGATGTGTCTGCAAGTGTAAATATGAATAGGAATTTTTCAAATTCTTGTTTAACGATTGGAATTACAAAATTATATCCTGCTTGCTCTGCAATAATTGGTTGTCCGTTTTTATCATAAGACCACATTGCTTCTGCCCAGCCTGTGTCTATTTTAATTATTGAACTGTCAAGTAATTGCATTTGAAATTTGTCTGGCTTGTAAATTGCTCTATATAAATTCTGTTCTTTAGATTTTGAAATATTGTCCGAAGTGCCGTACCTACCCATTCTTTTGTCTGGCAGACAACTGCTCAAAACATTCGTGAGAAGTAGAAAAAATATTATGATTTTAATCATTGATTATTGAAATGTTGAACTGGGTTGTTGTAAGTTGCGCCCAACGACCGAGGCTTGCCGCAGTGCTGGGATTTTATTTCCGTCTGCTAAAACAAAAGCCGGTCAATGATTTTATGTTGAAGTTAATAATAAATGCTCAATAGAATTATGTCCGCTGGAACCGAAGCCCATTAATGATTTGCTGCTGATTGTTATTGATTCTACCAGCATTGCGGCAAACCTAATGTTGCAAGCCGTTTTAATTTTCGTCATTTAAGTCTTTTGTCTCATCAGTTTGTATATTAAACATTTTCTGTAGTCTAATTATCTGTCGTCGACGATTATAGAATTCGTCAAATGAATATGCAGGTAGAAAACATAAAATCAATACACCAATGCCAGATAATGTCGTTAGATTAAAAATGTCTAAAAGGATAAATGTTACAATATATGAGACAAAACCAAGCATTGAATAGTAATTAGCTTGTTTAAGTTTTAAGAAATTTTTATCGTCTTTGAAATTTTGTCGAAAGGGGAATGTAATTAATGGAAGCCAAATAAAAAAGAAAAAATTCTTTTGCAGTAAAGTCAAATCATTGACAATATTGCCTTCAATAAGTCTTCCAATCTCTTGAATCTTTTCAGACTTATATTTTTTGATTTCATCTTCTGAGATTTTTCTTTTTGCTATTTCTTCAATTGCAATTGTAACTGCGAGTTCAGTGTATTGAAATTTTTTATCAATAATTTCTAACAATTCTTGTGTCGTGTACTTTGAATATGTTTCTTTTAATTCTTCGGGAGTCATATTAAAATGGCTTGCAACTCATAAATATACGCAACAAATCTCCTTCTCTCAAATTTTCAAGTGATTGATAATCATCAAATCTAATACGCGTTTTTTGTATTGTTTGTAGCGTCAATGACAATGTTGTTTTTTTATAATATGCCTATCATTTCAAACAAACAAAGCCGCCTTTCGGCGGCCCTGTATTCCTATCTAAACCAATGAAAAAAATTTCACACCACCATTTTGGTGATGATGTCAGTGTAAGCCACCTGGCCCTTGCTGCCGGCTACGCCAATGCGGAAGCTGTATTGCTTCATTGGCTCCAGCCCTGTGAATGTGTAGCCCGGCGTTGAGCTGATGGCAACAATCCATGCATCGTTTGTAACAGGCGCCAGCGCATACATGTGGGTGTATGCCTTTGCGCCCTTCACGCTGTCCATATCAACTGTTGCCTCACCGCTGTTCTGCCCAACGCCGACCGTAAAATTTTGAGGCGTGCCAAGCGGAACGGGGCTGTTGCTCTCTTTGCTCAAGTCGTAGCCTGAGCTGGTGAGCTTGGTGCGGTCGCCATCTGCGGTGAAGCTCACGTAGCCTGCCAGCGACAACAACACTTGTTCAAGCGCATTGCGCATGTCGTTCTTGATGCTCACTTTCACTTTGTCTCTCGATTTTGCAGCGGCCAGTGCGCCTGAATAGTCCTGGATGGCGGTGATCACTTCCGTGAGGTTGGGTGATGGCGCAGGGAATGAAGCATTGCCGTTCATGCCGGCATAGATAACCTGTGCTTTGTTCTCGAATTCAACATCGTTGAACTTTGAAAAATTTGTTAGAAGTTTCGGCTGTTTCATGGATAAATGTTTTTGAATGAATAATTTATTTCATGCCAGTGTTGGCGCAGCACCCGGCAATTTCGTTGATGCCTTGGCGTTGCCAGCACTTTCACTAACGGCAGGCATTCAAAAAAAATTATGCGAATATTTCAATACAGCTTAAAAATACCAACAAACCTTAGCTGCAAACAATCAAAAAAACAAGCTGCTGCAAAAAAAGTTTGCGCACATGCCTGTGCAGTTCTGCTTTCTGCAACTTTCTTCATTGAACATTTTCGTGCGGTTTTGCTTTCTGCAACTTTCTTCATCGAACATTTTCGTGCGGTTTTACTTTCTGCAACTTTCCTCATCGAACATTCTCATGCAGTTTTGCTTTCTGCAACTTTCATTATCAAACATCTTCGTGCGGTTTTGCTTTCTGCAACTTTTCTCATTGAACATCCTCATGCAGTTCTGCTTTCTGCGGCTTTCTTCATTGAACATTTTCGTGCAGTTCTGCTTTCTGCAACTTTCTTCATCGAACATCTTCGTGCAGTTTCTCTGTCATTATTGGTGTTGTGCGCAGTTTTGCGTTTCGGCTCACCAACAATAAAGTGGCACTATCTTGAATCAGTTGTTGGTGCAGCTCACGCACATGGTTATTTGAACACCAACAACGCTTAAGAAAGGCTTCCGGCATAAAACTTTAGGGCTTGTCGATACTTACATTATGTTTAAAAGCCTGTGATTGCTTTTGTCTTCCCATTCCCTCGCCAAAAAGGAATAATCTTCCATATCTTGGAAATTTCACTCACTCACTGTTTCTCAAACCCATTCCAAATCAATGTGTTGAAAACTGGCATCTGCCTTGAAAACAATCAAGCAGCATCGCCTTGATGCGGCCTTTCCTACGAAATCATTTTTAATCCAAACATCTTAAAATGAAAACGATTTCCAGAAAGGCTTCAAACTTCTTATCAAGCACACTTTCTATTTTAACATTAGCCCTTTTGATGAACAATGCAAGAGCACAGGTTTGCTCGAGCCCAAGCACAACAATTTACTCGTTGTCAAACGCGGGCGGCATCTACCCGATAACAGTGAGCAATGCGAATGTTGGCACCATCGTCAATTCTACATCGTATGGAACTTCTACTTCAGCTAATGGCATTGGTTACAATACCGTTAACGGCATGTTCTATTATTTCCAGGTGGCGCTTTCAGGGGCTAAGACCTTTGTTTCTTATAACCCAACTACAAATATTTACAAGACGCTTAACTCAAGCACTATTTCAGCAACAATTAACAGGGGCTGTGTGAGCTTCAACGGCACGGGGTATTATGGCCTTGACAACAGCGGCAACTTATACTACTACAATATCGCTGCTGACAGTTGGACTTTGATCTGCTCATCTTTTAAGGACCAGTTTGGCAACAACGCGAGCACAGTGTTCAGCACAGAAAGCAGCGGTGATATTGCAATTGATGGCAATGGCAACTTGTGGATCTGCGCTTCGAACGGATCGAACTGGGCACTTTATGAGCTAATGGCACCTTTGCCCACGACGAGCGTTGCAACCATTACCGTGAAACAGATAAAAGCCCTTACAGCTACACCGGCAGGCCTTGGTTTTGTAGGCATCGCCTTTGACCCAACGGGCAATATTTATATGGCAACTACCACTGACTTATATGAATTGCAGAACACATCGACATTGGTACATACGGGCACTTTCAGCACTGCCGGAGTTTGCGGCGACCTTGCTTCTTGCAGCTATCCGTATGCAATACTTCCGGTGGTGTTCGAAAATTTCTCAGTTGCTACGGGAAATAACAGATCGGTTGCTGTTTCATGGGAAGTATCACAGCAGGTGAACAACAGCGGTTACTATGTGGAGCAGAGCACAGATGGCATTAATTGGAGCAAGCTTGGTTTTGTTGCAAACAATGTCAACAATGGTATTTCATCATTTTATTCATTCAATGACGCGAACCCTGTCAGCGGCAAAAATTATTACCGCATTTGCCAGGTGGACCTGGACGGAAAAGAAAGCTATTCTGAAATAAAATCAGTGAACATTGACGAAAGTGCCGCCGGCAATATGATCAGCCTTTGGCCTAATCCTGCAAAGGATGTTATAAAAATCAAAAATGATTTCAACGGAGCTGTTGCAAGGATCTACAGCCAGTCAGGAGCAGTTATGAGCGAGATTAGATTGCAAGCAGGAGTCAATTCCATCAATATCAGCAACCTTTCTTTTGGAGCCTATATCGTGAATGTGAAGGGCCCGGGCGGTAAAAGCAATAACCAGAAATTCATCAAGGAATAAAGAAAAGATTTCAGGATTAAAACAGAGCAAGCTCCGATATAAATCGGAGCTTGCTCTGTTTTAATTAGTTCATGCTGCCTGCAGCAAATTAGGATTTGAGATAACCGGTAAAAAGTTTCTGTTGTTGTTGGTGAAGAACACCAGCGGCCAAGAATATTCTTTTTTATCCATTAATCGTAACTTGAAATGTAACTGATGATCACAATGAATATTAATGATTATAAAAAATCGATTTTCATTTGCATCCTTATAAATTTTTCAACACAGCTTATTATTGCGCAGGAGATGAAAATGGATGAACATCACCCTATACATTCTTCATCCAAAAATATTTATTTGTTGATGATGGACACGATGATGATAAAAATGGATAATGCGCCTGCTACATCCATGCCGGATGTTGATTTTATGGCAGCAATGATACCTCACCATCAGGGAGCCATTGAAATGGCGAAATATGAAATAGGGTTTGGAAAAAATAAGGAGATGGTACAGTTGGCAAAAAGTATATTGGCTGAGCAAACAAGCGATATACAATTAATGAAATTACTGATCAGCAAATTGCCTGCTATTACAAAAGAACCCGACAAATCTTTCGGCAATGCAATGGCACAATCTATGAATATGATGATGAAAAATATGCCTTCCGATGATAAACTCACTGATGTCGATAAATCATTCGCCATGGTAATGGTCCCTCATCACCAGGCAGCAATAGATATGGCGATTGCCTTAATACAATATTCCGCAAGTAACCAGGTAAGTACCTTTGCCAAACAACTTATTTCACAGGAGCAAATGGAAATAGAACAGATGTCTGCTTTTATAAAATAAAAATCATGAACAAATTAAAAGTGTTATTGCTTTCAACCGTCGTTCTTTTTTCTTTGAATACTTCAGCACAAACACCCTATCAAAATGATCGGGTATATACAGGCAACCAGGTTTCAAATACTGTTTCAGTAGTTGACCCTTCTCAAAATAAATTATTGGGAGAAATAAAATTAGGCGTTCCTTTTCCCAATGTTTTGACACCACTTTACAAAGGGCAAACGTTGGTACATGGATTACGATATTCACCACAAAAAAAATTATTAGCCGCAGTATCGATCGGTTCAAATGCAGTTACATTTATTTCAACAGAAAATAACAAAGTAATCAAGACAGTATATGTTGGCCGTTCCCCTCATGAACCAACTTTTACGCCCGACAGCAAACAGATTTGGGTAACAGTACGAGGCGAAGGATATGTAAGTGTGATTGATGTAAATAAAATGGAAGAAATAAAAAGAATACCTGTTGCTGATGGCCCGGGCATGGTAGCATTTTCACCCGATGGAAAATTCGCTTATGTGTGTTCCAGTTTCACACCGGAGCTTGATGTTGTCAGTACATCGGATTATAAAATTATTAAGCGCATTCCGGTTGCAAGTTCTTTTTCTCCCAATATTTTCACAAGCCCTGATGGCGAATGGGTGGCGCTTACGCTAAAAGATATAGGTGCTGTAGTTGTAGTGAATACAAAGACACTTGAGATTGTAAAACAAATGAATACCGGAGGCATCACCAACCATGTTAGCTTCAGCAATCTTGGAAAGATTCAACGGATGTTTGTAACAGTAGGCGCAGAAAACAAAGTGCGGGTGTTTGATGTAAATAAAAATTTCGTGCAAACCGACACTATCAATGTAGGAGCATTACCTCACGGGCTTTGGCCATCAGCCGATGGAAAATTGATGTACATAGGATTGGAATATGGCGATGAAATGCAGGCAATTGATCTGGTAACTTTAAAAGTGATCAGCACCATAAAAATCGGGCAGAGCCCACAGGCATTGGTATATGCAGATAATGCGGTTTCTGATTATAAAGAAAGCCTGGAAAATTTAAGCCCGTTAAATGACAGCGCCGCTACACAAATAATCAACCTTAACAGTGTAAATGGAAATGCAGCTCATGGCAAGCTTGCTGTTCGTCCTATAGGCGTAACCGATTTGATAGAACAGATCTATACTAATTTAGCTCCGGGAAAAACATACACATTGACGTTTTCAAAATCAGAAAACGCACCCTTTACAAATGATTATGAAGTGAATCATTTTGTGGCAGATATACATGGAAAATTTAGCGGGCAATCAACAGGCTTAATAAAAAGTGCCCGTGATTCAACAGCGAAAGATTACAAGCATTTGATATTGATTGATAGTGATACAAAAAAAACTGTGCTGCTGGATGACCTTTAATGTTGGTTTATATTTTCCAGTTGCGACATGTCAAATAGAAAATGCTAACTTCAAATATTATTATGCAGCGCTATTTAAATTATAGAATATAACATGGATCCCGCCGGAATATTACAAGTGCAAAGCAAGCATACTGTTCATGAAACAGCAAACCGCCTGGAAAATATTTTGCGGAACGCCGGTGCAACTGTGTATGCCCGTATTGACCAGGAAGCTGAATTAAAAAAAGCAGGCTTGGCCATCAGACCAATGGAATTTATTTTGTTTGGCAACCCGGCAGCAGGTGGCCCTGTGATCATGCAAAATCCCTTAGTTGCGCTCGACCTTCCTTTGAAATTATTGATCCTGGAAAACGACAAAAATGAAACCTGGATAATTTATAATGATGCATCTTATATTGGTGACAGATATAAACTGCAACAAGGCACATACTCACCATTTGTACTTGATAAAATTATTCAAAGAGCTATCATCAATTAAACAGGTCAGATACCTTTAAAAATTATTTTACATGCCCGACACAAACCCCGGATCGTCTTTTCTCGAATTTTTGCCAGTGAGTTTATTTGGTGCGATCATGGGGCTTACCGGCCTTTCTTTTTCCTGGGGCTGGGCGGAAAAGGCATGGGGCCTTTCTCCACTGATAAAAAATATTATTGGCGGAATTGCGCTGATAGCGTTTGTAGTTTTGACCATTACTTATCTTATAAAATGGATGAAATATCCCGAACTGGTTAAAAAAGAAATTCAACACCCGGTAGCCATTAGTTTTTTTGCAACTTTTATTATTTCATTATTGCTCGTTCCCGGAATCATTCTGCCATATAGCATGAATGCTGCCATCGTCATCTGGTCTGCGGGCGCCATAATGATGTTCCTTTTTTCCTGGTTTGTTTTGCGCAAATGGTTCGACCATCAGCAGGAGCCTGGCAACGCAATGCCGGCCTGGATTATTCCTATTGTTGGCACACTTGATGTGCCGATTGTTGGTTACAGGTTACCAATACCGGGCATACATGAAATTTGTTTTGTTTTTTTTGGAATTGGGCTTGTGTTCAGCATTATTTTAATAACGATTATTATTTCAAGATTGCTTTTCCAGCCTCAGCTCCCCGAAGCTTTGCAACCGACACTATTGATTCTTGTTGGCCCGTTTGCATTGGCATTTTCCGGATATCAGTCGCTTACGGGGCTACAAGACATTACCGCATCTGTATTCTTTTATTTTGATTTTTTTCTGCTCCTGATTTTTGGCAGTAAAATTTTTTTGCTGGCAGCATGTTGCCCTTTTCGTATTACATGGTGGGCTGTTGGTTTTCCGCTGGTTGCTTTCACTATTGCTTCCTTCAGGTACGCTTCAAATAAACATGCAGCCGTTTTTCAAATTATACCTGGAATAATGTTGTTCATCTCAACAATCGTTATTGCGTATCTTTTTATTCAGACCATTTATAAAATAGCAACCGGACAGTTTTTACTCAAAACACCTGCTGCCGAACAAGCAACAAAACTTGTTTCAGGTGCGCATAATTGAGTGAGAGAAAAATGATTAATGAAAGATTTTTTTTAAGAGCTGTTGCTGGTGCAGCTAACATACATGCTTATCTGAAAACAAACAACGGCGGAAAGGTTTCCCGTCTGCCAGCATTTTTATATCATCAGAACAAACCACGTCAAAAGATTATGCGTTGAACTGCCTCAGGTGATGATCTGCATGCCTGTAAGACCAGGGACCAACTTTTTCTTTTGTCATTCTCCCGAAGAAAGGATGAACAAAACCTTCATCAGGATAATGTTCATATTCGTTTATAAGGCTGATCCATTTATTTTTTTCTGCAGCCATATCAATATCATTTTCCATCACGCGGAATGAAGGAACGGTTGGCAGGTTTGGTTTCATCCTTTCGGTTTTCAGGATATTCTTCAGCGCCATTTTGCCAAACAATTTTCCGAGAAAGGATTGTTTGTATATCACCTTTCCTAATGTCAGCTCTTCAAATTTTCTGCAATGCTTCACCATTTGTGCAACATTCATTTTTCCCCATTGCGCTTTATTGTTTTCATTCAGCGAACTGATCCGGGTAATCAATTCATCACGTGTAAATTTATCAAAAACACTTTTCATGGTTTTAGTTTTATTTATCATTATTCCATACCGATTTCATTTCATACACATCCATCGAAAATATTGCAGGCCCATATTTTTCTGAATCAAACTCAAAGCTGTTGTCATTTTTTTTATGAACGAGCTGTCTTAAAATATAACGTTCGCCTTTGTTCACAAAAAATTCTGCAACCGTTTTATCAATGAGTATCTCCATTTCATTTTCTCCCGGCGGAAAATCTTTTGCATTCAAACTCAAAATCTCATTTCCCTGGTATCGCAGGCTCACCTTGTTTCCATTAGCAACAGAGAATTTTAATTTGATATGTAACGGACCGGGTTTAATATTTGCAAGCTCATTATTTGCCTGTTGTGCTGAAATATTTTTCCAGTGATGTTCTGATTGATGCAACTGATCCACTTCTTTGATAGGATTAGTAACCATCCGTATCCCATTTTTTGTTGTGCGCAATGAAAACTCCGTCGGGAAAAGCAGCATTTGCGAAAAAGGCATCCCTTCATGAAATATTCTTCCCCACGCCATTTGCACACGCCTGTTATCAGGCATGTTCTCAAAACTTTGTGCAGCATACACAATATCCTCATTGTTTTCATTCACACCTTCTGCATAATCTAATTTCTCTGATTCAGGCGTAAATTTTTTTCCATCAAAACTGCCGATGAAATAATTGGTCGATCCGCCATGCAACACCCATTTTTTTTGCGCATTGTTTCCATCAACAGGCAGTTCAAAAAAATCGGGGCATTCCCACAGCCCGGGAAAATGACTTTGCTTTTTCCAGGTACGCATGTCCGTTGAATTGTAAAACGACATGCCGTCTTTTTCAAACAGCACCAACACCCATGTTTTTGTTGGCTCATACCAAAGCACTTTGGGATCACGCGTGTCCATCGTTCCCATTTCCCAATTGCTGTCGATGACAGGATTTTTTACATAGCGCTTAAAAGTTTTTCCGCCATCGTTGCTATACGCAATGCACTGCACTTGTTTGAATGAAACACGGTCGTAGCAACAATAATAAATCACCAATGTGTTTTCGCCCCAGCCGCCGTCATTATGTGTGTCGATCACTGCTGAGCCGGACCATGGTGAACCCAAACTATCGAGCATCAATGCGGGGTCTAATTCTTCCCAATGCAACAGATCTTTGCTCACTGCATGCCCCCAATACATGAAGCCAACATTTGCCGATAGGCCGAACGGATAACCTTGCCAGAATAAATGATATTGACCATTGAAATATATAGGGCCGTTCACATCATTGTTCCATCCGCGTTTTACCGTGAAATGATACTGCGGGCGGTTGCTTTCTTTATATAAGCTGTCTGCACCATTGATCGCGTCATCCTGATAAATGCGTTTCAGCCAGGGCTCTTTTGCAGGCGCAGCAATAGTTATTTTTTGATTTTTAAATTCAGAAACGTCAATGAACACCCAATAGGAAATAGTGTCTTCAGCGAGTTGCACAGGCACTTCACGTTTCGTTTTTCCATTCACCTGCAACAGCACCAGTTTCGTTCGTGCATGCAAGCCGATAGGAATATTCAGATAATGTTTGGTAATTTTCATCTCCACCTGTGCCTGCAGCACAAATGAGCATGAAACAAGAAAAATAAAAAATCCGAAGCAAAGCGCATTTCCATATTGAGTCTTTCTCATCGTCAATTTTTTTGAGAAAGAAAATTAAGGATAATTGAAGGAATGAAATAAAAAATTTAAGCCCCGATAGTACCTGTCTTCACTTCTCCTGCCCTTTTATAATTAACCATGATCACTCCATCTGTTGTGACATTGATTTCCACTAATGCAAATGCTGCTGGGATTGCACCATTCACAAATAATTTTTTTCCTTCGCCAAGTGTCAATGGGTGAATCATGAGCCAGAGTTCGTCCACCAGATCATTCGCAAGCAGCAACTGAATCAGCTCGCTGCTGCCCCATACTTTAATATCAGAGCCTTCCGAATTTTTCAGCTCTTTGATATCAGACAAGCTGTTGAAGAAAACTGAATTCTTCCAATCAGATTTTTTTTTCGTGGTAGACAATACATATTTCGTTACATCATTGATGCCCGGCCAATAATCTGCATGCACAGGCCAGTAATCTTCCCAGATATCAAATGTTTTTCTGCCTAAAAGAAGATCTGAAGGCTTCATGATTTTTTCCATAACCTTACCGGATATTTCATCGCCATAAACCGCAGACCAGCCGCCGTATTTGAAACCACCTGACACATCTTCTTCAGGGCCGCCCGGAGCCTGCATCACGCCATCTAATGTGATCATTGACATCACAATTATTTTTCTCATACTATTTTGTTTTTCCTGATACAAAACTCGTCAATAAACATTCTGATATCGGAGTGCGAATGCGACAATCTTAGTGACCGATTGCGAAAATAATACTGAAGTTTATTGCTCAAAGAAAATCCTGTGTGTGTTATCTCACAAAAACCAGATATGAACCATATCTGCATTATTTTGCATAGCATTTCTGCTAATTGAAATAAGATGCTGAACCGAATCAATGGCTGCATCTGTTACTTCCAGTTCTTCATTATGGGCAATATTCATTTTCTCAAACCACTTTTCGGTTAATGGCAAGACATTTTTATCATCAAAGGTTGAAAATAATGCTACAATTTTTTTGTCAACCAGATACGCTCCGCTTTCTTCCAAATCAAAATAATATATTTCAGTGTCTATATTTTCACGCAAGCCATAGATTGGTATCTGCTTTAATTCTGTTGCTGCATTTACTAATAAATTTAAGTCATCAGGAATAAGATGAAGACTGAAATCAGCAAGCTGGTTTTCATTTTCTAATTTGTTGAGGAGATCAAAATCAAAATCTTTTGCAGCATTGATGAGTTTGAATTTATCTCCGATTGCGAATTGCAAAGTCAGTCCCATAAAAATATTGGTTATAGACATACATCAACAACACAATTCATTCAATCACGCGTCGAATTGGATTTTCAACTTATTCTTTTATTCAGCCAATCCAGAATATCGCTCATCACTATTTCTTTATCCAAATCGTTCAGCAGATCGTGATAATGACCTTCATAAAACTTAAGTGTTTTATCTACAGACGAAGCATGATCAAAAAAATATTGGCTGCCGCTTGGCTTTGTTGCTTTGTCGAGAGTGCCATGCAATATCAGCAACGGAAGTTTCATCGTTGGCATTTGTTCCT
>DATGIX010000068.1:0-18621 GCA_035295505.1 Puia sp.
TGAAAGACAAAGCGATCGTTTGTAATATCGGCCACTTTGATATTGAAATTGATATGGCATGGTTGAATAAAAATTACGGCCACACTAAAGACACTATCAAGCCACAGGTTGATTTATACAACATTGATGGCAAAGATGTGATTGTTCTTGCGGAAGGCCGTTTAGTGAACCTCGGTTGCGCAACAGGACATCCTTCATTTGTGATGAGCAATTCATTCAGCAACCAAACACTTGCTCAGATCGAATTGTGGGTGAACCACAGCAAGTATGAAAACAAAGTGTACGTTCTTCCTAAACACCTCGATGAAAAAGTTGCACGTTTGCACCTTGCAAAAATTGGTGTTGAGCTGGATGAACTGACTGATGCGCAAGCTGATTATCTCGGCATTCCGAAAGTTGGTCCGTTCAAACCTGAGCACTATCGTTATTAGTCCTGAACTTGTCGAAGGACAAATAAAATAAACAAGGCCCCGATTCAATTCGGGGTTTTTTATTTTATGTAACCGGCGATAGTAATTCTTTTCAACATCGTTGCGTCGCACACTTGTACAGTTGGAATTCTATTGAGATGTGGCTTACTGACGGCAAGTTCCAGAAACTCTTTGCGAATATTTAGCCATTCAACTTTTCCAAAGCTTAAAATGTTTTATATATCGAAAACCCACTTGAGCTTTGGAAAAGTTGAAGCGTGGTTTAAATCTTTAAATTTGTATTTCAAAATAAAATGCAATGGATTTTGTAGATTATTATAAAATATTAGGCATAGAAAAAAATGCTTCGCAGGATGATATCAAAAAAGCGTATCGAAAACTGGCAAGAAAACATCATCCAGACCTGAATCCGAACAATAAAGAAGCGCATAAATTATTCCAGCAAATCAATGAAGCCAATGAAGTGCTGAGCGATCCGGAGAAAAGAAAAAAATATGACGAGTATGGAAAAGACTGGAAACATGCCGAACAATTTGAAAAAGCCAAACACTCTTCATCACAACAACATTATGCAAACGAAGGCGGTCAAAATTTTTCAGGCGATTTTGATGAAGGAGGTTTTTCAGATTTTTTTGAGTCATTATTTGGCGGCGGTGGAAGAAGAACTTCACAAACAAAATTTCGTGGACAGGATTATAATGCAGAACTGCAATTAAATCTGACCGATGCTTACACAACACATCAGCAAACCATCACCATTGATGGCAAAAATGTGCGCATTACCATTCCTGCAGGAATTGAGAACGGGCAAAAAATAAAATTGAAAGGCTATGGAGCTCCGGGAGCTAACGGCGGGCCTAATGGTGATTTGTACATCACTTTTTCTATCACCAACAACACCAGATTCAAACGCGATGGGAATGATTTGCACACGACAGTGGATATCGATTTGTACACTGCATTATTAGGAGGAGAAATCATGGTTGACGCAATGAGCGGGAAAGTGAAATTGAAAGTAAATCCAGAAACGCAGAACGGAACAAAGATCAGGTTGAAAGGAAAAGGCTTTCCGGTTTATAAAAGCGAAGGACAGTTTGGGGATTTGTTTATTACTTATCATGTGAAGCTTCCAACCAACCTCACAGAAAAGCAAAAAGAATTATTCACTGAATTATCAAAGCTGTAACCAATAAAACAATCTTATGCCAGATCAAGATTTAATTTCTGTAACCGAGTTTTGCGAAAGTCATCATTTGCAATTTGGATTCATCGAATCACTACAGCAATATGGGTTGATTGAAATGACAACTGTTGAACAAACTTCGTTTGTGCATGACAGTGAGCTGCCAAAGCTGGAGCAATTTGCACGGCTGCATCATGAGCTTGATATTAATTTCGAAGGGATGGAAGCCATCACACATTTATTGCAGCGAATGGATGAAATGCATCATGAAATCATTAAGCTTAAAAACAAATTGAGCCTTTACGAAACTCATTAAGCTATTCTCTCTTCAGCCTGAAGCTTCACAAGATTACAACAGTACAAGTGAGTGACACAACGATGTCTAATATAGTTCCGCTGTTAGTCAACAAAAAATATTTTTCTGCAGATTAAACCTTTCAAATCTCCCAGTCACTTCTTCCATCAAGCTATTTATTGAAAATTTTGTTTTAAGATTTTATTGATTAAACCTGAAAGGTGATTTGTCGTCTTTTATATACAACTGTTTTTTGAAACAAATTTTAAAAATCTTAAAACTTAAAAAAATGAAAACGCTTTTTACTTTGACATCACTTGTGTCAATGACAATTACTGGCCTTGTTAGTTACAAGCTCTTTTCAAATTCACATTTTTATGCATCAGCAGCTTTGACTATTGCAAGTTATTTAACTGCATCGTTATTAGTCAGCGTACTGAGCACTAAAAAAATCAGCCTCTAATCATCTATTCTAAGTTTATGAAAAAACACTTCCCGAAAATGGCACAAGCATAGCATAACGTTTATGCATATCTCGCTTGTGCCATTGTTCTTTCCATCGTAATAACCCTCTATTTCAGCTTTTTACCTCCGCTTTTAAAATAAATTCAGCATCTACTACGTTTAATAGCAAAACCTAAAAACCTTATCGGGGATTTTACCAACCTTGAGAATGGTATAAATACGTTGCTTTACCTGATTGCATTGGGTAGCTTTATACCGTGCTCAGTAATCCAATTCCTTATTAAAAAAACAAAAGTCTATGGAAACCATTATGACTATTCTTCAGGCAGTGCAGCTCAATGCGCTGGAAGTGATAGCTGCGATTGTTGCTTTTTTTGTCGTCGGCTACTGGTATGGAAACCGCAAAACCGCTGCCATGCAAATGAGAGTTTTCAAATTAGAAAACGACATCCTTGAACTTCATGCCGAGCTTCTTTATGGAAAAGATGAAGCCAGAGTAATTGAAATCAGAAACACTGCAGAAAAAACCAAGAACGTAGCGAATTAATTTTACTTATTGTTATTGAGTTTTCGTCAGGGAAAAATTGATTGCAGGGAATTAAGCTCCCTGCTTTTTTATTTTATTGATGCAAAAAGCGAGGCTGCTTTTCCAGTCTTTTATTTCAACAGAATACACGGCACTGATTTTTGATTTGTCAAGCAAAGAATAATGAGGGCGTTTTGCGGGGGTAGGATATTGAGAAGTTGGGATCGGGTTAACTTTACAATTGCTTCCAATCATTTCTTTTATAGCAATAGCAAAATCGAACCAACTGATTTGACCTTGGTTGCTATAATTATAAATCCCCGGAGAAAATTTATTGCTTTTGATAATCTGAAGAATTACCTCTGCCAAATCTGCTGCATAAGTTGGTGATCCAATCTGATCATTGATTACACTGACTGATTCCTTTTCATTCATCAGGCGGATCATCGTCTTCACAAAGTTGTTTCCAAATTCAGAATAGACCCAGGATGTTCTGATGATGATTGTTTGTTCGTTATTTTTAAATGCAAGTTCCTCTCCTTTTAATTTGGATGCACCGTAAACATTGACGGAATTTGTCAGGTCATCTTCTTTTAAAGGCGTTGAAGAATTTCCATTAAAGACATAATCAGTAGATATGTGAACAAGGTTAGTATTAAAAGATTTGCATACTGCAGCAAGAAATCCAACAGCTTCGGCATTCATTAAAAAAGCGGCATCCTTGTCAGATTCGGCTTTGTCTACTGCTGTATATGCTGCGCAATTAATGCAAAAAGAAGGTTGATATTTTTGAAAGTATTCCTGAATTCTTTTTTTGTCATCTATCGGCATTTCATTTCGTGAAAGAAATATGAATTCATATTCAGGGAAATTCGCAGACGCGACCTGCAATTCTTTGCCAAGCTGACCGTTTGCGCCTGTCACTAAAATGATTGGCTTTTTCATGAAAAAGATTAATACGAAAAATGAAAATTGTTGATGCAGTTTTCAAAAGCGGGCAGTTCAAAATCTTTGGGCGAAACATTTATTTTATCCATCGGCACCTTCCAGTCGATATTCAAAGCAGGATCATTGTAAATAATGCCGGCTTCGCTTTCCTTGTTATAAAACTCATCACACTTATACATTACATCTGCTTCTTCGCTCAGAACAACAAATCCATGTGCGAAACCTTTCGGAACTAATAACTGCTTCTTATTTTCATCAGAAAGCTCAATGCTGTATGATTTGCCAAAAGTCGTTGAGCTTTTTCGCATGTCAATCACAACATCCAGTATATTTCCTTTTAATACCCTTACCAATTTTGTCTGCGCATAAGGTGGCTGCTGATAATGCAATCCACGAAGCACTCCATATTTTGAATGTGATTGGTTATCCTGCACGAACTTCAAGTCAATTCCATTTTTTTGGAAGAGCCTTTCATTATATGATTCAAAAAAATAACCTCTCTCATCTTTGAAAACAGCAGGTTCAAAAATTTTCAGACCAGGAAAATCTGTAGGAATAAAAGGCATTAAGAATATAAATTTATAGTAGTGAGATAACTTTATCTTTTCACGTATTGATCATCATAATATTTCTGATAGTCGCCTGAAGTGACATGCTTCACCCAATCTTCATTCTGCAAATACCAGTCAACTGTTTTTTCAAGTCCTTCTTCAAATTGAAGCGATGGCTTCCATCCGAGTTCTTTATTCAATTTTGTTGCATCAATTGCATATCGCAAATCGTGGCCCGGCCTGTCTTTCACATAGGTTATCAATTTTGCAGATTCACCATCCGCCCTTCCCAATTTTTTATCCATGATGCTGCAGAGCAAATTTACAATATCAATATTCTTCCATTCATTAAAACCGCCAACGTTATATTTCTCTCCAATTTTTCCCTTGTGAAAAATAGTATCTATTGCTCTTGCATGATCATTTACCCAAAGCCAGTCGCGCACATTTTCCCCTTTGCCATAAACAGGAAGTGGCTTATTATTCTTGATGTTGTTAATCATTAATGGGATCAGTTTTTCGGGAAAGTGGTGTGAGCCATAATTGTTAGAACAATTTGACATGATCACCGGCAAATCATAAGTGTGATGATATGCCATCACAAAATGATCGGAAGAAGCTTTTGATGCAGAGTAAGGAGAACGTGGGTCGTAAGGTGTTTCTTCTGTGAAAAAACCTTCTTTGCCAAGAGATCCATATACTTCATCAGTTGAGACATGATAAAATAATTTGCCATCCATTTTATTTTTCCATTGTTTCACAGAGACGTTCAACAACGATGCAGTTCCCAACACGTTTGTTTTCACGAATGCAAGCGGATCTATAATAGATCTGTCTACGTGGCTTTCTGCTGCGAGATGAATGATTCCATCAAATTGATATTGAGAAAAAAGTTCGCTCATGCGCGTCTCATCAATAATGTCACCTTTTTCAAATTTATAATTTGGCTCATGTTCAATATCTCGAAGATTTTCAAGATTGCCTGCATAAGTAAGCGCATCCAGATTGACGATAAAATATTGAGGATATTTTTTTACAAATAACCGCACAACATGTGAGCCGATGAAACCAGCTCCTCCGGTGATCATTATTTTTTTTGTATAGTCAGCCATTATAAGCTCCAATATTTTCTGTTAATAATTTTGTTTCTGTAAATTCCTTTCAAGTCAGCTATCAATGCATGCTCTTTGGTAATAGACACAAAATATGCGTCGTCTAATTTTTTGTAATCATAATGCGGCAGTGTTATAATTACAGCATCATAATCCATCGCCGGTTGCTTAGTAAGATGCAGGCCATATTGCTTATATACCTCGTCTGCGATTGCATACGGATCTTCAATATCAACCGAAATATTAAAAGCCTGCATTTCTTTGACGGTGTCTATGATCTTTGAATTTCTTATATCCCTGACATTTTCTTTGAACGAAACACCTTTCACTAATACTCTCGGCTCATTGGCACTTTTCAGAACATGTGTGATGACTTTTCGGGCTACATATTTAGCCATGTCGTCATTGATAATCCTTGATGATGAAATCACTTTTGATTCATAGCCAAGAGCTGCAGCTTTGTGTGTTAAATAATACGGATCAACGCTGATGCAATGACCTCCTACTAATCCCGGTTGAAATTTCAAAAAATTCCATTTTGTAGAAGCAGCTTCTATCACTTCATAAGTATTCACATTCATGCGGTCAAAAATCATTGACAATTCATTCATCAGTGCAATATTCAAATCGCGCTGAGCATTTTCTGTAATCTTTGAAGCTTCAGCTACTTTAATAGAAGAAGCTTTATAAATCTCAGCATCGATTACTAATCTGTATATATCAGCGATATTTTGCAATGCTTCTTCATCACAACCCGAAACAACTTTAGCAACATTTCTAACATGATGCTGTTTATCACCAGGGCTTATTCTTTCAGGTGAATAACCTAATTTAAAATCTTTGCCGGCTTTAAGACATGAAAATTTTTCAAGCAAAGGAAGGCATTCTTCTTCGGTACAGCCGGGGTAGGTTGTCGATTCATACACCACATAATCTCCTTTTTTTAAAGCCTTCCCGACAATTTCGGAAGCATGAAACAAAGAACTCAAATCCGGTGCATTGTATTTATCAACCATCGTAGGCACTGCAACTAAAAAGAAGTGCGCTTGTCTCAACTCATTTGAATCATTGGTGAAAAGAATATCCTTATCTATAAAATCATTTGCTTCAACTTCATTATTCTGATCAATGCTTTTTTTCAACATCTCAACCCTTTCATCGCTGATATCAAATCCGATAACTGAAATTTTTTTTGCAAATGCTAATGCAATCGGAAGCCCAACATAACCCAGCCCAATCACAGCGAGTTTTGCTTTTTTCTCAATTAGTTTAGTATACACTTAGTTATTAAAATTCATTCACAAAAGCCGAAAGGTAAATAGAATTTATCAGCAGCTCTCACGTTATTTGCTGCTCACAAATTCTTTTGGCAATTTGCGCCACTCATCTGGTGGCAAAGATTTAAAATATTCATAGGTAACCTTCAAACCTTCACCACGCTTCACTTTTGGCTGCCATCCTAAAATTTCTTTTGCTTTGGTAATGTCCGGCTGTCTCTGTTTCGGGTCATCAACAGGCAAAGGTTTATGAATAATTTTTTGAGAAGTTTTTGTTAGTGCAATTATTTCTTCGGCAAATTCTTTTAAAGAAATTTCGTCAGGATTTCCGATGTTCACTGGCAAATGATAGTCGCTCAAAAGCAAGCGATAAATGCCTTCCACCAAATCATCGACGTAACAAAAAGAACGGGTCTGGCTTCCATCGCCGAACACAGTTAAATCTTCGCCACGCAAAGCCTGACCGATAAACGCAGGCAACGCTCTTCCATCATTCAGGCGCATGCGCGGGCCGTAAGTATTAAAAATGCGAATGATCCTCGTTTCAAGTCCGTGGAAATTATGATAGGCCATTGTGATGGCTTCCTGAAAACGCTTTGCTTCATCATACACACCGCGTGGGCCAACAGGATTTACATTGCCCCAATATTCCTCATTTTGAGGGTGCACTAATGGATCACCGTAAATTTCAGAAGTTGATGCCACCAATATTCTCGCTTTTTTATTCTTTGCTAACCCAAGACAGTTATGCGTTCCAAGAGAACCTACTTTCAAAGTCTGAATTGGGATTTTTAAATAATCGATAGGACTTGCAGGAGATGCAAAATGGAGAATGTATTTGATCTCGCCGGGAACATGAATAAATTTGCTCACATCATGATGATAAAATTCAAAATGCTGAAGCTTGAAAAGATGTTCAATATTTCTCAGATCGCCTGTTATGAGATTATCCATGCCAATGACATGATAGCCTTCTTTGATAAACCGATCGCATAAATGAGATCCCAGAAACCCGGCTGCACCTGTAATGAGGACACGATCTTTGGTCATGAATCTGATTATTTATGATAAACCCCGTTGGTTGGTATTGCTGTTGTTCTACCAACACTTTCATAATAAAATCCAAGCTCTTTGATAGCAGCAATATCAAACAGGTTGCGGCCATCAAAAATCACTTTCGATTTAAGGTTAGTGACTATCTTCAAAAAATTAGGCGTGCGGAATTCGTTCCATTCAGTGGCAATAATGAGGGCATCCGATCCTTTCAAAGCATCGTACTGATTTTCTGAATATTCAATTTTATCGCCGACAACTGCTTTCACATTATTCATTGCTTCTGGATCGAAAACGCTCAACTGTGCTCCTTCTTTCAGCAATGCTTCAATAATATATAGTGATGGTGCTTCGCGAATATCATCCGTATTAGGTTTAAATGCAAGACCCCAAAGCGCAAACTTTTTCCCTTTGAGGTTATTGTCGAAATACCTTTTGATTTTTGGGATGAGATGTAATTTTTGCTTTTCATTCACGTCCATCACAGCATTCAAAATTTTGAATTCATAATTCACATCCTTGGACGACTTCACCAATGCCTGAACGTCTTTCGGAAAACAAGAACCACCATATCCGATACCAGGAAATAAAAATCTTTTTCCAATCCTTTCATCACTTCCAACTCCACGGCGGACCATATCAACATCTGCGCCAAGGCGCTCACATAGCTGAGCTATTTCATTCATGAAAGTAATTTTTGCAGCAAGAAAAGAATTAGCTGCATATTTAGTGAGCTCAGCAGAACGCTCGTCCATAAAAATAATGGGGTTGCCCTGGCGGACAAAAGGATTGTATAAATCTTCCATTACTTTTTTCGCTCTTTCGGAAGAAGTTCCTACGACTACTCTATCCGGCTTCATGAAATCATCTACGGCTACACCTTCCCGTAAGAACTCAGGATTTGATACCACATCAAAATCACCTTTATAGTTTTTTGAAATGGCATCGCGAACTCTTTCCGCAGTTCCGACCGGCACTGTGCTTTTATCTACTATTACTTTGTAATCTGTCAGGATTTTACCCAAATGGTCAGCTACGCCAAGCACATATTTCATATCTGCTGAACCATCAGCCCCGGGCGGCGTAGGCAACGCAAGAAAAATGATCTGTGCATCTTTCACTCCTTCTTCAAGGTTTGTGGTAAAGCGCAAACGCTCTTCTTTTAAATTTCGGAGGAACAATTTTGAAAGACCAGGCTCATAAATAGTGATCTCACCATTAGAGAGCTTTTCAACCTTTGTTACATCTATGTCCACACAGGTTACGTCATTTCCAGTCTCTGCAAAACAAGTACCTGTCACTAATCCAACATAGCCGGTACCTACTACTGCAATTTTCATACTTTACTTGATTTTATAAGACATAAGGTCAATGATTAATAAATTCCAGAACAGATGAACTGATATAGTTCAATTGTTCTTCTTCCAGTTCTGTATGCATCGGCAAGGAAATCACTCTTTCAGTAAGCCAATCGGTGGCAGGCAAATTATAAGATGAGCCGCCAAATTTAGCAAACATTTCCTGACGATGAGCAGGCACGGGGTAATAAATCATGGAAGGAATATTTTTTGTCGCCAAAAATTCATTCAGTTTATCTCTATCCACATTTTCAAGAATCAAAGTGTATTGATGAAAAACGTGAGTACCATATTTTGCTCTGTAAGGGACCGTTATTTTCGGATGATCAACAAAAGCCTTGTCATAATAATCCGCAGCTTTTCTTCTCGCATCAATATATTCATCCAAATTTTTCAGTTTTATATTCAGCACAGCAGCCTGAATGGTATCCAACCGGCTGTTACAACCCACCATTTCATGGTAATAGCGTTTTTGTTGCCCATGATTGGCAATCATTTTCAGCTTGTTAGCTAACGCATCATCATCAGTGAATATTGCACCACCGTCTCCATAACAGCCCAAATTCTTTGAAGGAAAAAATGAGGTGGTGCCGATTGTTCCGATGGTTCCTGTCTTTTTCATCGTCCCATCACTAAAAGTATAATCAGAGCCGATTGCCTGCGCATTGTCTTCAATCACAAAAAGGTTATGCTTTTTTGCAATTTTCATGATTTCTTCCATCGGAGCAGCATGACCATAGAGGTGAACCGGTACAATAGCTTTAGTCTTAGGTGTGATGGCTTTTTCTATTGCTTCCGGGCCGATGCAAAAAGTTTTTTTATCGACCTCAACAAATACAGGTTTTAATCTCAGCAAAGCAACCACTTCTGTTGTAGCAACATAAGTAAAAGATGGCGTGATCACTTCATCGCCCGGCTCAAGACCTAATGCCATCATAGAAATCTGAAGCGCGTCTGTTCCGTTTGCACATGTGATAACATGTTTTGAACCGAGATATGCAGCTAAATTATTTGCAAATTCGCCAACAGGTTTTCCATTTATAAAAGCTGTACTGTCGAGTACTCCATGAATTGCAGTATCTACTTCATTTTTTATTTTCAGGTACTGCTGCTTCAGGTCAACCATTTGAATTGGCCTCATAGATTTTTTTTAGCGGCCACAAACCTACTGCAAAAAAATCGTTTATCCAATGCTTTGAATCAGCATCACCTAAACTTAAAGAATGGCTTTATCTTTATAAATATTTATCAGGAAAATGGGGATTATCTTCTACAATATTTTTTTGGTGTTATACAGGATTGGCGCACGATTGCTAAGCCCATGGAATAATAAAGCGAAGTTGTGGCTAACGGGCAGAAAAGATGTATTTGAAAAAATAAAATCATCAGGAATTTCAGCTCAACCAAATGTTATCTGGATGCACTGTGCTTCGCTTGGCGAATTTGAACAAGGAAGGCCTGTGATAGAGAAAATAAAAAAAGATTTTCCTGCTCATAAAATCCTGCTTACTTTTTTTTCTCCTTCCGGTTATGAAACAAAAAAAGATTATAAAGGAGCAGATTATATTTTTTATCTGCCGTTCGACTCAAAAAACAATGCAAGAAAATTTATTGAGATCACCAAACCAAAGCTTGTGCTTTGGGTGAAATATGAATACTGGTTTTACTATCTCGATGAATTGAAAAAAGAAAATGCCCCTGTAATATTAATCTCAGGAATATTTCGCGAAGGGCAGATATTTTTCAAATGGTACGGTAGCCTTCACCGTTATATGCTGCAATGTTTTCAATATTTATTTGTGCAAACAAATGAAGCAAAACAATTGCTTGCATCAATCGGTTTGTCAAATAACGTTGATACAAGTGGCGACACAAGATTTGACAGGGTGATTGAAATTGCAGAACAATTTGAACCAATTGATATCATCGAAAAATTTTGCAGCAATAATAAAGTGATTGTTGCCGGAAGCACCTGGGAAGAAGATGAGGAAGAGCTTGACCATTTCGCTAATAAAAATAAAGAGATAAAATTTATTATTGCGCCACATGAGATTGATGAAGAAAGATTAAAAGAAGTTGAATCGTTGTTCAGAAACTGCATCAGGTTTTCACAGTTTCAAAAATCAATGAACGATAACCGATCGCTAACGACTGAGCTAAAGTCAACAAACGTTTTGATCATTGACAACATCGGCATGCTTGCACAATTATATAAATATGCCACTATAACTTATGTTGGTGGCGGTTTTGGAGATGATGGTGTTCATAATGTGCTGGAAGCTGCGGTATATGGGAAGCCTGTTGTGTTCGGCCCTGTGATAGAAAAATATATTGAAGCAGTTGAGCTTGCTGATAGCGGCGGTGGTTTTGTAATAGATAGTGCTTTGGAAGCCGAAGAAACTTTCAATCGGTTATTAAAAAATGAGGAAGAATATGCAGATGCATGCAAAGCTTCAAAAGATTATGTGAATTCACAGCGAGGCGCAACCGAAAAGATTATCAGGTTTATTCAGGAGAAACGCCTTTTGACCAATTGATAAAAATGTTTGGAAGATTCTTTGGTCTCATCCCAACCTAATTTCAATTTCAATTCTCTTTCAATCCAATATTCGGCTTCTGGCAAAATGCGGAAATTATTAATTGTCTTCAGGCTTCTTTCATACATCGCTTCATCGCCTCGGAAAAGCTCGCTGATGAAAACATAACGGTCATTAATGCCGATAGCTTTCTTCAAATCTTTCACGGGCTCGCCTTTTAATGATGAAGCCAATTCGGCAACATCTGATTTCAATCTGTCATTCAGCGATTCGGCATAACTGCCAATCACATCATTCAAGTCTTTGGGCTGCTCCTGATGCGAGAGTGTTGGAATTTCTCTTAATGGGTCGAAATGCCATCCGTTTTGCTCTTTCTTTTTCGGCTCGATGATGATTTGCTTTATCTCGACTTCCTTAATTTCTTCTTCTTTCGTCTCAAGCACTATTTGTTGAACCGTTGTGATTTTTGCGGATGATGGCATCACAACTGCTACTTTTGCAGTGCTTAAAGTGGATCCGGGTTTATTAATGGAATGAGACAGTTCTGATTCTATCTGTTTGATGGTAGATAGCATCTGCGAGTGAGGAACATTTTTTTCAAATTGTTCTTTCAGTTTGGTAATAAGTTGACCTAATCTTTCCATATTTATTTTTACCGGATTATTAAAGGATATCGCTTTTATAAAATTAAAACAAATTAAGAACTTAACACAGTAATAATGTTCATTGAACCTCACATAAAAAACGAAAAGCGCGGATGGATAGAAGTTATCTGCGGTTCCATGTTCTCAGGAAAGACTGAAGAACTCATCCGCAGGTTAAAACGTGCTACCATTGCAAACCTTGAAACAAGAATTTTCAAGCCTTCCATTGATATACGATATCATCATCAGAATATTGTTTCGCATGATGAGAATGCCATTCAATCATTGCCTGTTGACAGCTCACAAAAAATTATTTCGCTTTCTGAAAACGTGGATGTGGTGGCTATCGACGAGGCGCAGTTCTTTGATGAACAATTACCCGAAACCTGCGAGCAGCTTGCGTTGCGAGGCATACGGGTAATTGTGGCTGGCCTGGATATGGATTATTCCGGAAAGCCTTTTGGCCCAATGCCTGATATGCTTGCCAGGGCAGACTATATAACCAAGCTTCATGCCATTTGCATGAAATGTGGAAACATCGCTAACTATTCTTATCGCAAATCAACTAATAATGAACAGCTTTTGCTTGGCGAAAAAGATTTGTATGAACCAAGGTGCAGGGATTGTTTTTATAAAGGAGAAGACGCGTGAGCAACTTGGAAATTTAATTTCTTAGCAATACGTTAAAATTGAGGGTATATGTCTTTTTGGAAGTTATCATAATCAATTGGCTTGAGAAATAAATATTCATCATCCTGCTTTTTGAAAACATATTCGCTCCAGAATTTTTCATCATCCATAGTCACGGATGGCTCTAAAAAATCAAAATCTTCGCCCCAGCTTGAAAGGTTTTTGAAATCTTCCTGCATTTCTTCAACATGAAAATAATAACTACTGTCTCCATGATGTTTTGGGTATGTCCATTGATAAATTTTCAGGCCATTAGGCAGGTATAAAAAATAATAAAGTCTTCTTTCACGATTTTTGTTTACAACCTTAACTGCGGATATTACATATTTTTTTGAGTGCGGATAGATTAAAGGATAATTTTCCGGATGGTTTAATGTATATGTTTTGGTAAACTCCTGAGAATATTTGACTTTTAAAAATTGAACTAAGGGGATAAAAACCGACTGGCTTATATAATTTTCATATGCTTTGTTTATTGAGCTTTTAATCTCTTGTTTCTTGTATGCAACCAGCCATGGTTGTCCAACGAACTCTCTATAATGCACATTTTGCAAAGTCTGTTTATATGGCATTTTTTCTTTGCTAAGCGACTTTATGAATGATGTAATTTTTCTCAATCCGTTACCATGAATATCATATCTATTTACTTTTTCTCCTGTTTCTTCAAATATCATTTCCTGAACTTTTTCAAAATCTATTTCACTTGCCGCTGAAGGAACAGGGTGAAATATTGAGTTATCGGTAAAAAATTTTTTCCTACTATAAATATTTTCAATTTTTGACATAGCCTCGCGCTCATCGCCCTCTTCATGACAGACTAAACTATCTTGTATATTCCAGTTGTTATCATGAAATACTCCCAGAAATGTAAATGACAGGTAATTAATTATCTTTTCTTCAATTAATTGTTTTAATTCCTTGCTACGATAAGTCCCATCTCCATTGTCGATGAGATAATCCATTTCATTTGCATCACCACTTCTATAACTACTATAGCTTTTACCAGTCACATAGAAATGATAAAAATTTTCAAACTCGGCCATGTTAGAAGAGTGCATTGTATACCCAAAAAACTTTTTTCCGGTTTCATCAAAAAAACCACTTTTGAATCCTTTCAATAAATCATCATCGTAAAATAATTTCAGTATTTCAAGTACTTCCACAAAACAAAGTTTATAATTCAATTTAAAATTAGGTTTTACCTTTAACATTCTTCATGCAAAAAATATTAACCCTTTTCAAAAAAGATGTGCTGCTGGAAGTGCGCCAGCAATATACTTTCTATGGCATATTGCTATATGTCGCTTCAACTATTTTTGTTCTCTATCTCGCGATGGGGCAGCCAGAATCACATGTATGGAACGGGCTTTTCTGGATGATTCAATTGTTCATCAGCGTGAATGCAATTGCAAAAAGTTTTTTGCAGGAAAGCAAAGGGCGCATGCTTTATTTCTATTCCATCGCAGGCTCGAGAGATTTTATTATTGCGAAACTACTTTTCAACTTGGTGCTGATGCTGATAATGAGCATCGTGAGCTTGCTGCTTTTTCAGTTGATGCTTGGCGACCCATTAAATAATCCATTGAAATTTATTTTCATCAGTTGCTTTGGTGGGATGAGCCTGAGCCTCGTGTTCACTTTCATTGCTGCCATTGCAGCACGCGCACAACATAATGCAGCGCTCATGGCCATCATGGGCTTTCCGTTGATCATTCCGCAATTATTATTGTTGATGCGATTATCAAACATTGCATTTGCAAATGTTTTTCAAAGCGGGCTTCCTTCTATCGTTTTATTATTAGCAGCTCTTGATGCAATGGTGATTATTCTTTCTATTATTTTATTTCCTTTTTTGTGGAGAGATTAAAAAATAAAATTATTTCTTGACTAAACATCTTATCCAAAAATATTTTTTTATCCATCCATACCAGAAATTTGCCATTCCACCGAATGCCTTGTCTGAAGGCAGCTTTTTTTAGTTTTATTTGTCTTCTTACGTTATCCAATTACTGATCAAATCTAACATCATGAGAAAATTTCAATTTCTTCTAGGAATAATTTTATTCCATAGTGTTTTACTGAATGCGCAAACAAAAGAAATCACAGGAAAAGTTATCGATGCAAAAGATGAAAGCCCGCTCGGAGGCGTGACCATTACCTCAAAAGGTAGCAAAGGTGCTGTGCTGTCCAATACTGATGGAACCTTCACAATTAAAGTGAATGATAAATCAAGCGTTCTTCATTTCAGCTATATCGGTTATGAAAGCAAGGATATTCCGATTAATTCTATTTCAGGCACATTAGCAATCTCTTTGCAAGCATCACAAAAAGCATTGAGCGAAGTAGTAGTAGTGGGTTATGGAAAGGCGCTTAAAAAAGATTTGACAGGGTCTGTATCAAAACTCGCTTCAAAAGAAGTGGAAAATTTTCCTGCGCCAAGTTTCGAGTCAGCTATTCAGGGTAAAGCACCCGGCGTAGTAGTTGCATCAGGCAGCGGTAAACTTGGCCAGGCTATCCAGATAAATATTCGTGGTATATCTTCTATTTCTGCAGGCAGCCAGCCATTATATGTTGTGGATGGATTACCAATAACCACTGCTAGTGTTTCAGACGGAACAAATGATGATACTAATCCCCTTGCTGATATCAACCCAAACGACATTGAATCAGTAGAAGTTTTAAAAGATGCATCTGCTGCCGCAATTTATGGAGCCAGGGCTTCAAATGGCGTTGTATTAATAACAACAAAAAAAGGCAGGAACGGGCAAAAAACAACCATTGAATTAAACATCAGCCACGGCGTGAGCAACCCTGCACGAAAGCTTCATTTTCTGGATGCAAAACAGTATGTCGGACTGATGGAACAATCGGCCATTAATGACGGCACTTATGATTTTAATAATCAATTAAGCGGTTATGCAACCCTTGATGATGCAATCAATGATTACAAAACAAATGTGTATGAGCCTGTGCTGGATCAATACTCCCTTGGCACTGATTGGCGCAACTTTGCCGTGAACTCGAATTGGCAACAACAGTTGTATCACAAAAACGCACCTAACAATCAAATCAATCTTTCAGCTACCGGCGGCACTGAAAAAACACGTTTTTTTGTTTCAGGTTTTTACAATGATCAGAGCGCTATTGTTATCAACAACAGATTCCGGCGTTATGGCACCAGATTCAATATTGATCATAATGCAACAGATAAATTATTGTTCGGCCTCAACCTGGCAGTGGACAGATCGCAGCTCGACAGAATTACAAACGACGATGCTTTTTCAACACCAGGCCAATTGGTTGCTCAATTACCAATTTCACCACTAACTGATCCTGTAACCGGGTTGCCAAACAGCCAAACCCTTTACCCGAGCGGCATTTTCGATGCATTGTATGATTTTGACAAACAGGTAACTTTCAGGACTATCGGCAATGCTTATGCGAATTATAAAATACTTCCATCATTGTCATTTCAATCTGAAGTGGGTGCTGACATATTAAATTTAACTGAAACAGAATTTGCAGGAAAAGAATCTCAAGATGGAGGAGGAATAGGAAAAGGATCCACTGTTATATCACAAAGCGTTTCCCTGAACACTAATAATTATTTTACTTATAACCCTCAGCTAAGTGATGAAAGCAAGCTGAATGTTGTTTTAGGCATGAGCTATCTGCAGAATGATTACGTTCACACGTTCGCACAAGGAGAACAATATCCATCAGATGCTGTAAAAAACCTGAATGGTGCGACCAGCATTACCGGTGCAGCTACAACTAATAACAGATACACATTCTTATCGTATTTTTTGAGAGGGAACTATTCTTATCTCGGCAAATATCTTTTATCTGTGAGCGGAAGAATTGATGGATCATCGAGGTTTGGCCCTTCAAACAAATATGGAACATTCCCCGCTGCTTCTGTGGGGTGGATCATATCTGATGAAAGTTTCTTAAAAAACAATTCAGTACTTAGTTTTTTAAAACTGAGAGCAAGCTACGGGCTAACAGGTAATTCAGAAATTGGTGAACAACAGTTTCGTTCTTTATATACAGTGTCTAACTATCCAAATCTTCCCGGATTTATTCCGTCGCAACTTGGAAATCCAAGCTTAAGATGGGAGAAAAGTAAGCAGTTTGATCTGGGGCTCGATTTCGGTTTTCTTAAAAACCGGATAACAGGAGAAATAGATTATTATCAAAAACATTCCACTGACCTTTTACTTAATGTAAATATCCCGGCTACAACTGGATACTATAATTCGACCACAGGCGTAGCCAGCCAATATAAAAATCTAGGCACACTTGATAACAGCGGCGTAGAATTTTTGCTTAACACAAAAAACATTGATGGCGCATTTAAATGGAGCACTTCTTTCAACCTTGCTTATAACAAAAACAAAGTCGGGAATATTGATGGCCAGGTTATAGAAAGCGCTGACGGCTTGCAAAGAGCTGTGCAGGGTTATGCTATCGGTTCCTTTTACATGCAGAAATTTGTTGGTGTAGATAAAGCAACAGGTGATGCTCTTTATCTGGATGCGCAGGGAAAAACCACGAATGATTATACACAGGCAGCCCGTATGGTAGTTGGCAAATACGCACCTGATTTTACGGGAGGGTTTACAAATACTTTTTCATACAAAGGTTTTGACCTAAGTGTTTTTTTCTATTTTGTCACAGGCAACAATGTATATAATGCTGCGGGAAGATTTATGAGTGATGGGTTTTATAACGGATGGGACAATCAGACAATAAACATGTTGGATAGCTGGAAAAAACCCGGAGATGTGACCAATGTGCCAAGAACAGGATATTACTGGGGATCAGGTACCAGAAATTCAACGGAATGGTTATATAAAGGCGATTATATCCGTTTAAAGAACGTCACTTTAGGATATACCATTCCAAAATCAATCAGCTCGTCTCTGAAAATTTCTTCCGCAAGATTTTATATTGGCGGTGTTAACCTTTGGACAGCTGCAAAATATCCGGGCGATCCTGAAGTGAATACAAACGTGGTGAATAACATCGCGGGCGGAGAAGATTTCTATACTATCCCTCAGGCAAAGACAATCACTGTTGGTTTAAATATTAAATTTTAATCCTTATCCATTAACGTCTAAATAAACAAAAATGAAAAAGTTATTTTATATTTTCTCTATATTATTTACGTTATTTATTGCACCGGCGTGCAATAAAAAATTAGATGTATTGCCGCAAAATAGTGTAACGCCCAACCAGATTACAACATCTTCAGATGTAGAAGCGCTCTTATTCGGCGGATACGAACTACTTCAAAATTATGGGGCATTTGGTGAACAGTTCATGCTTGTGCCAGATTTGTTCGCATCTGATGATCAGGTTAATTGGGTGGGCACTTATCCGGAATACAAGGATATCGAGAACAAACAGATTGTGAGCACGAATTATGTTGCGGCCAGCCTGTGGGGCAACAGCTACAAAATCATCAATATTGCAAACACTGTGTTGGATAAGTTAAGCTTGGTTGACACTGCAGACAGAGCAACAGTTGAAGGCGAAGCGAGGTTTA
>DATGIX010000069.1:0-35389 GCA_035295505.1 Puia sp.
AAATAATTTTTATTTCTTATGCCGAAACTGGCTGTTTTTCCAAAAGCATTTATGCAGGCGCTCTGCAAAGACGGAACGATGAGCATATCAGAATGGATTGACCTTGCCGTTAAATTAGATATTGATGGATTGGAATGGTATGCCGGTTTTTTAGAAATGCAGGATAAGAACAACTGGAGAAAATTTCGGGAGCTTGTGGAAAGTTACGGCAAGTCGATACCCATGATGTGCTGCTCGCCTGATTTTACACATCCTGATAAATCATTCCGCGATACAGAAATTGCCAAACAGAAAAATTGGATAGACATGACCGTTAGCCTTGGTGGCTCGTATTGTCGTGTGCTATCCGGTCAAAGAAGGCCTGAACTTTCGATTGATGAAGGAATCAAACTTGCAGCAGATTGTATTTACGAATGTTTGCCTTATGCGGCAGAAAGAAATATCACACTGATTATCGAAAACCATTATAAAGATGATTTCTGGGAATACCCCGAGTTTGCACAGAAGATGGATGTGTTTTGCAAATTAGTAGATGCCATCCATCATCCGAATTTCGGAGTGAATTATGATCCGAGCAACACTTATCTCGCAGGAGAAGACCCGATAGAATTATTAAAACGTGTATCAAACCGTGTAGTGAGCATGCATGCAAGCGACCGCTATTTGAAAGAAGGCACAATAGAAGATTTGCGAAAAGAAGAAGGCGGCGCAGCAGGTTATGCAAAACGATTAAGTCATGGTGAAATAGGCAAAGGATTGAACGACTACGATGCGATATTTTCTGAATTGAAACGTGTTGGTTTTAATAGTTGGATCAGCATTGAAGATGGGGTTGATGGAATGGAACAGTTGGAAAGAAGTGTTGCATTTCTACGAAAGAAAATTGCGCAATACTGGCCTTGATAAATTTAGGAAACAATCAACACTCAATATTCAACAATCAATTTTCAAGAAAAGAAACAGTATATTAAAAACCAGATTGTGGAATTCTAAAAATATATTTCACCTGAGCGTTGAACATTGCGTGTTGAATATTGAATGTTTTTAGAATCAAAATATAATTAATCGTTTGTAATATAAATGAATGCTTCTTTATTATATCCATCTCAATGTTATCTCGGCGAAGGACCTTTCTGGCATGCAGAAAGGAAAAGTTGTTTTTGGGTGGATATCGAAGGAAGAAAATTATTTGAATATAATTGGATTGATAAAACAACAAAGCATCGTGAACTTCAATATAGAGTTACACTTGTTGTGCAGGATAATGAAGATCATTTAATACTAGGGCTTGAAGGTGGTGTCGCAAGATATAATTTGAATAATGAAACATTCAGCTGGTTGATTGATGTTGAAAAAGATTATCATATGCATCGTTGCAATGATGGAAAGGTAGATAGCAAAGGAAGATTATGGTTGGGAACATTGCACATGGATTTTAATGAAGGTGCGGGTTCTTTGTATAGTCTTGAGGGAAACCTTTTATTGAAAAAAAAGAGTGGAGGGTTTACGATTGCAAATGGATTAGCATGGTCAGCAGATAACACCAGAATGTATTTTATAGATAGCCCTACAAACAAAGTACAATCATTTATTTTTGATGAATCAACAGGGCATATTTTTTTTGAAAAAGATGTTATTCATATCCCGAAAGAAATGGGAGGTCCCGATGGAATGGCAATAGATGAAGAAGGTATGTTATGGATTGCTCATTGGGGAGGATTTGGTGTGTACCGATGGAATCCGTTGAACGGTGAACTAATAAGTGTGTTAAAAGTTCCGGTGCCGAACGTAAGTTCCTGTGCATTTGCAGGAGAAAATCTTGACCATCTTATTATCACCACTGCGCAACAGGATTTGAGTAAAGAAGAATTAGCAAAATATCCTGAGAGCGGAGATTTGTTTTGTGCTAAAGTTCCTGTGAAAGGAATGCCAACAAACAAATGTTCTTTTTGATTTTATAGTATGAACGTCATTTCGAATCCCGCATTAGTGATTTCTGAATGCATCAATTTCTGCGGGATGAGAAATCTGATTAAAATTTCTGTAGCAGATTTCTCACTTCGCCGTGCGATGATAATTGTTTATGTTGATGATGGCTTCGTTCGAAATGACGTTGAAGATTTTTAAAATTTATTTTTCTCTAAACCTAATATTAAAACTGTCTAATCATCATGTTCAAAAAAATCACTCTCACGATTCTTGCATTATGTAGCCTCATTTTCTTAATTGAATCCTGTTCTCAAAAGCGCAGCGAGAAGCCACGTATATTAGTATTCTGCAAAACAGCAGGATTTCATCATTCTTCTATTCCTGTTGGCTTGAAAGCTATTCAGGATCTGGGCGCAGCAAATGGGTTTGATGTCGACAGTACTACTGATGCAACAATGTTTGAAGAAGATACTTTGAAAAAATATTCTGCGCTTGTTTTTCTTAGTTCAACAGGCGATTTATTAAGCGGCAATCAGGAAACGGCGTTGGAAAGATATATACAGGCTGGTGGAGGTTTTGTTGGTATTCATGCGGCATCCGATGCGGAATATGATTGGGGTTGGTATGGGCGAATGATCGGCGCATATTTTATGAGTCATCCGCATATCCAGCAGGCAAAGCTTATTATCAAAGATAAAAATCATCCCTCAACGGATAGCTTGCCTGATACATGGTCGAGAACAGACGAATGGTACAATTTCAAAAAAATAAGCAGCGACATACATGTGCTGATGACTATTGATGAAAAAAGTTATGAAGGCGGCAAGAACGGTGATGTTCATCCCATGGCATGGTATCATGAATTTGATGGAGGAAGAATTTTTTATACTGAGTTAGGTCACACAGAAGAATCTTATGCTGATCCGCTTTATCTGAAACATATTTTAGGCGGCATTAAATATGCGATCGGTGAAAATAAAATGCTTGATTATACCAAAGCGCATAGTGAATTTGCTCCTGATGAAGACCGTTTTACAAAAACACAATTGGTGCAGGGAACTTTTTTTGAGCCAACAGAATTAACCATTCTTCCTAACCTCGACATATTAGTTGCGCAACGCCGCGGTGAAATTCTTAAGTACAACAATGAAACAAAACAAGTAAAGCAAGTTGGATTTTTAGATGTGTACTATAAAACATTGCATACGCCAAATGTAAATGCAGAAGAAGGGTTGCTTGGAATAAAAGTCGATCCTGATTTTGCAAAGAATCATTGGGTATATGTTTTCTACAGCCCGTCTGATACTTCAGTAAATCGTCTCTCACGTTTCACATTCGAAAAGGATACACTCGATCCAAAATCAGAAAAAATTATTTTACAATTTTATGAGCAGCGTGAAATTTGTTGCCATACCGGTGGCTCAATTGCATTCGGCCCCGATAAATCTTTGTTCGTTTCTACGGGTGATAATACAACACCATTTGATGAACCGAATCAACCATTCGTTAGTCATGGTTTTGCTCCGTTAGATGATCGTCCCGGGCATTTGCAATATGACGATCGTCGCGGCTCCGGTAATACAAATGATTTGAGAGGAAAAATTTTGCGCATCAAAATGAAAGATGATGGCACCTATGATATTCCCGATGGAAATTTATTTGCCAAAGGAACAGAAAAAACAAGGCCAGAAATTTATGTGATGGGCACGCGTAATCCATATCGTATTGCAGTTGATCAGAAAAATGGATTTTTATATTGGGGAGAAGTAGGCCCTGATGCAAATGATGATAGTTTGGATACAAGAGGCCCGCGTGGTTATGATGAAGTGAATCAGGCACGCAAAGCAGGCAACTTTGGTTATCCTCTTTTCATTGGTCCGAATTATCCTTACAGGAGATATGATTATGCAACCGGAAAATCAGGCGAACTTTTTGATCCTGCAAAGCCCATTAATGATTCAAGAAATAATACAGGCTTGACTGAATTGCCTCCTGCGCAGGCAGCATTCATCTGGTATCCGTATGCAAATTCTCCGGATTTCCCTTCCGTAGGTACAGGCGGTCGTACTGCAATGGCCGGCCCTGTTTATTACAGTGATATGTACCCGAAGGAAACAAGGTATCCTTCGTATTACGATGGAAAATTCTTTTTTTACGATTGGGAGCGTGGTTTTATAAAACCAGTTACGATGTTGCCGAATGGAGATTACGACAGGATGGAGCCTTTCATTCCAAATATCAAATTAAATTCTGCGATCGATATTGAAGTTGGACCTGACGGAAGATTATATGCACTTGAATATGGAACAGGATGGTTCCAGAAAAATCCTGATGCAGGTATTGCACGCATTGATTATAATGGCGGAAACCGTCCGCCAAAAATTTCTTCTATTACTATCGATAAAGAAACGGGTGATTTGCCATTTACGGTGAAAGCAAAAGTAGACGCTCGCGATCCTGAAAAACAACCAATGAAATATAGCTGGCATTTCGGTGATGGCTCTACGGTTGAAACAACAACACCTGATGCAACATTCACATATAAAAAACCCGGCGATTTTAAAATTTATGTTGATGTGAAAGATGCAGAAGGTGCAACAGTAAAAAGTGATGAGCTCAATGTATATGCAGGTAATGAGCAGCCAACTGTGAATGTTGATATCATCGGAAATAAATCATTTTATTTTCCGGGTAAGGATGTCCGTTATACCGTCAATGTAGAAGATAAAGATGATACAGCCTCTGCAAAACAAATGAGCGGATTGTATGTGTCTGCAGATTATCTGGAAGGGCATGATAAAGCAGCAATCGTCGGGCATTTGCAAGTTGCCGCAGAACCGGCCGGAAAAACATTGATGATGAATAATGATTGCAAGACTTGTCATAAGGTCGATGAAAAATCCATCGGGCCTGCATTCATACAGGTATCAGAAAAATATCCGAACAATCCGAAATCAGTAGATTATCTCATCAATAAAATTAAAAAAGGAGGAGGAGGAGTTTGGGGCGAAACAGCAATGGCTGCGCATCCTGATATGAAACAAGAGGATGTTACAACCATTGTGCAATGGATACTAAGTCTGAATCAGAAAACGCCAGTGAAGCCATCGCTTGCATCATCGGGCTCGCTCAAACCTTCATTGGGAAAACCGATCAATGATAAAGCTGCATTGATTATTACCGCAAGCTATACTGATAAAGGCGGTCCTGGAATTAAACCATTAACCGGAACTACAACAACAGTGTTGCGTAGTTCGAATACAAATTTTAATGATGTAAAAAGAAAGAAAGATTTTGATACGGATGATGATAAAGGCGTGCATTATATGACCACTACAAAAACTGAAGGATGGTTTAGTGTGGATCATATTGACCTGACAGGAATAACAGGTGCTTCATTATTGATCGGTTATGAAAAATCACCGGTGTATGGATACACATTTGAAATTCGTTTGGATGCACCTGATGGAAAACTTTTGGGAACAGCAGATGTTGTACCAAATCCGAAAGCAAATACGAAAATGAATTTTGTGACGCTGAATTATAAATTTTCACAAGAAGTAACAGACGGACAATTTCATGATCTGTACATATTTGCTCGCCCTAAAGATGAAAAAGAAAAAGAAGAAATGAAATTGGGGGCGTTGAAATTTGAAACGAAATAAATTTCAAAAACGATGAAAGAAATAAAATGGGGCATGATTGGTTGCGGAAATGTAACTGAGAAAAAAGCAGGCGCTCCCGCAATGAATAAAGTGCCCCATTCAAAACTCGTTGCGGTGATGGCGAGAAATATTGAGAAAGCAAAAGATTATGCGCAACGGCATGATGTGCCAAGATTCTATGATGATATAGATGATTTGATAAATGATGCGGAAGTAAATGCCATTTATATTGCAACTCCACCCGATGTTCATTTGGAATACACGAAGAAAGCATTGCATGCAGGCAAACCGGTGTACGTAGAAAAACCAATGGCAAGAAATTTTGCAGAATGTGAAGAGATGAATAAGATTAGCCGTGAAACAGGTTTGCCGTTGTTTGTCGCTTTTTATCGCAGAACACTTCCTTATTTTGTAAAATTGAAAGAGCTGATTGATCAGAAAATTGTTGGCGATGTTAGATTGATCAATATTGCATTGCACTGGCAACCTTATGATGAGGAGATAGGCGAGAACCCAAAACCTCGCTGGCGTGTGTTTCCGGAAATTTCCGGTGGTGGGCATTTTCATGATCTTGCTTCACACCAGTTTGATTTTTTAGAATATGCATTCGGAAAAATAAAATCAGCAAAAGGTATTGCACGGAATCAGGCAGGTTTATATAAAGCAGATGATATTGTTGTTGCGAATTTTGAATTTGAATCAGGAATACTCGGTAATGGAAGCTGGTGCTACACAATAAACAAAGAACAACGAATTGACCAGGGGCAAATCATCGGTTCAAAAGGGAAAATAACTTTTTCATTTTTTGAAAGCAGTATTATAAAAGTTGAAACAGTTTCAGGCGTGAAAGAATATGATGTTCCATATCCGCCGCATGTGCATCAGCCATTATTGGAAACAATTGTAAAAGAATTAAGAGGCGAAGGCAAGTGCCCAAGCACAGGCGAAACAGGAGCGAGAGCGAATTTTATTATGGATGAGATTACTGCACGGTGAAAGAGATTATTCAACTTTTCCAAAGCTGATATAGTATAACAAAATTTATCTGCGATTGAAAGCTTTGGAAAAATTCAACCGATTGCATTTTCAGTTGACTACAATTTGTAGCCAACTGACTTCCTTCCGCTTTGAGCCGCGTTTTCAAGACACTCCAATACTTTCTTGGGTTTGGGCTTTCAGTTAGTATTGCAATCACATCAACAATTGAGATATACCATTTTTCTTGTTCGCTATCCCACAAGGAACGAACTTTTCTGTCTTCAAATATTTTTATTTCATTTTCTTTTTTCATACTTCTGGTTTAAATTTATTATTCTGATGTTCCTATACTCGTTCGTGATTTGGTGGCGGTGTTTTATGCTCTTCATTTCCTTTGCATCTATCATTTTCAATAACTTTTCAGGAAACGCTTCAAAGTTCTGCAATTCTTGCTGTGTAAATATTTTAGCCATTCTGAAAAAGCTTGAACTTTTCCAAAGCTGATACGGTATAACAAAATTTATCTGCGATTGAAAGCTTTGGAAAAGTTTCATTTTTTTTATCATACTTCTGTGCTGAATTTGCCATTGGCAATATTTCTGTATTCGTTTTGTATTTGGGTGCGGTGCACGCTGTCTAAATCTTTAAAAGTATCCAGCACCTGCAGCATTTCGCTTTCGGTTAAATTATAAAGATGAAACACCAGCGCATCTATTTTGTTTTCGTAAATGGCTGTTGGCAGATTGTCTTTTTTGAGGTGAAGAATTTTATTGGCTAATGATTCAAAGGGTTTTTGTTCTTTATCATTTGGATATTTTACAAATAATTCCCTCATAACAAAAGCTTTTATTTCTCTTGAATTGCCTTGCAATTCCGGAAAATCATCTTCAAAACAATACCTGAATAGTTTTGAATTAAATACAGCTAATAAATACTTTATTTTTTCGCCAGTAAGTATAAAACATTTGTCATTTACATAATATCCCTTATCATCATAAGTGAAAGAAATATCCTTCACCATATTTGGATAGAGGATTTTTGGTTTTTCAAAATCTTTCCAAAATTTTGAACCATAGCGTTGAAGGGCATACCATTCATAACGAATGCCTGTTTCATCTTTATTTCTTTCAACTAAATCTTTTTTAAATTTTAGAAGATGATTATATATGGAAGGATATTTTTCTTTAAAAGCATCTTCCGCTTTTTTGGATGCTCCCATTATCGAATCATCATCTGTTAATGGAAAATGCCAAGGAATATAAAGCAGCCAAAGACTTTTAAAGTCAAATTTATATTTTGTCAGGTCTTTTCCTCTTAATAGTGGTTTTATTATCTCTTTATTTCTGGAATCTTCCTTAATAAGTTCATTTCGTTCCACCTCATCAATAATAAATGCTTCGTTCAAGCCTGTAACAATTCCCCTGTTTATTTCTATATCCCATTCCTTTAATTTTTTACCTTGCTCAACAATTTTGCTTTTAATCATCTGTTTGTTAGTGTCCGCAATCACCCAGGCATTTTCATCTAAGTTTTTAATCAACGTGTGCAGTTTATCAAAATTTGAAGGCAGGCTTTTTATAATGTCTTGATTTTTCTTTGTAAGCCGCAATGCTTTTAATTGTTTTTCATTTTTTTCTTTGGTGAATAGATGAATGGTAGTTAAAACAGTTGCTGATTCAAAAACTTCTGCATCAGACAAATCAATCAATATTTTTCCGTTGGTATTTTCTACAAAGAATTTACGCATTGCTTTCCCGTAATTGCTTCTAAGCCATGCACTGCCGGTAATAAATACCAGATTGCCCTTAGGTTTTAAATGCTTAAACCCTTGTTCAAAAAACAAAGTATAAATGTCGCCTGTTCTCTCAAAGGTTTTAAAATTTGCATGCTTTAATACATCTGCTTCTTTAACCATTTTCTGCAACTGTATGTAAGGCGGATTGCCAATCACAATATCAAAGCCACCTTTGTCAAATACATCTTTAAACCACAAGTGCCATAAAAAATATGGTTTGTCAGTCCGGGTTTGCAGTTCGTGCAGGTGCTCAATAATGCTGTTCAGTTTTTCAAATTCATTTTCCTTATCAGCTAATTCCTTGCTCAGTTTCTCTAAGTTCTTTTCTTTGCGCAGGCGCACGCCGGGCGCATCGGCTGTCATCAGGCGGTTGGCTTTAATAGCAATATGTATGTCTTTTATTTTTTGTTCCAGCTTTGGTTTTTGCAAATAGAATTTTGCAATCAGTTTGCCTTCAACAATTTTGTTTATCTCATCTTTAATAAACTGTTTGCTTTTGTATTTGGTGTTGGCGGTCTCATCGTAGCTGTAGTAATCGCTGATGAGCTCATACAATTGTGTTTTGGATTTCTGGTCGAACACCAGCATGCTTTGTTTCTTCAAACTAAAATCTGCGCCCAGTTCCAACTGGTGCTTATCTGCAGAAAGAAAAGTTTCATCCTTGTCCATGTCTGCCAGGTTGCTGAGGTCAACGCCTTCAAAACTTTCCAGCAAACTGTTCCCCTGCATTATTTTGTAATCAAGGTTTGGCAAAGGGTGCGGCTCAGTTTCATCCACCACAAGCGCCAGCCAAAAACGCAGCCGTGCAATTTCAACCGCGCCATTTTCAATGTCAACACCATAAATGCAGTTTTGAATGATCTGTTTTTTTACTTCGGTGTGGTCGAGCGTTAAATCCAGATTGGTTTTGGCTTTGTAAATTTCCTGCAACATTCCCATGGGGAAAGCTCCGCTTCCAATGGCAGGGTCGCAAATTTTTACATTGTCCAGAAATTTTTCAATGCGCTTGGCTTGCTGCACCACAAAATTTTTTTTGTCAGTGCGCTCGCCAATTACTCCATTGCGAATAAAATTTTGCAAGGCAATAGTTGCAGGGCTGTCATCTTCGGTGCATTCGGGCAAATGCGTTCGCAAATATTGTATCAAACTTTCCTGGCACATGTAATGCACCACTTCTTTAGGGGTGTAGAATGCGCCTTTGTCTTTGTTTTCTTCCAGCAGGTTTTCAAAAATATGCCCCAGCATTTCGGGGTCGATGCCTACTTCATTATCATAAGGGTCGTTCTCATCAATGGTGAAATTGTATTGCTCAAAAAACTCTAACAGGTTTTTGAAATAGTCTGCCGTAAAATCAATATCGTTATAAAACGAATTGTCTTTGTCAAACAAGCCTCCATTTAAGTATGGAATGCGAAAACTGTCGGAATCAGGATTTGCGGGATTTGAAGATTTATAGGATAGTTGCTTTGGGGCAAGGTCGTTTTTTCTTTTTGTGTTGAGTGTTTCAAAAAATAATATCCGTAAATATTTACTAAGGAAATGTGCCTGGTCAGGGCAATGCAGAAAAAGGTTTTGAAGAAATTTTATATCGCCATCAATCCAATTATTAATTATTAGTTTTTCATTTTTAATTTTTGCAGGCACACCCATCCAGCCTTTCTTTTGCAGGAAATGGAGAAACACAATTCTGCCCAACATCTTCTTCACAAAATCACGGATCGGTTTTTCTTTTTTCTCTTCGTCTTCCTGTGTTTTATCAATAAGCAGTTTATAATAGGGCTTTCGTTCTATGATTTCTGCAACGCCTTTCAGATAAAAATCTTTGTAAGTTTTAAAAAACTCTTTGTTGAGTTTCTCAACATTGAATGCATCAAATAAATCATCCAGGTAAATCGGTTTGCCTTTTAGTTTGTCAAAACGTTCGGCTGCTGTGCGGCAACTTTCGCCCTTACCAAAAAGATAAGTGTAGCGTTTGGGCTCTGTTTCTTTTTTGCCTTCTTCGGTCCTTATCTCGCTCACATAACTGAAACGCCATTTGTCGGCTTGAACAAACACAATCAAGGCTGCGTCCACATCATATTTATATACCTGCCTGAGCAAACTTCGCAAGCCAACGCGGTTGCGCTCAATCCATGCTTTAGGATTTAGTCTCACTTCATAAATTCCAACAAGGCGTTCATCAGCTGTATAAAAGCTACCCAACTCCACTGCGCTTTCAGCAATGTCTTTTGCCGCCAACGAAACAGGCAAAGGTTTTATATGAAATTTTTTTGCACCGAAATATTCTTTCATCACCTCCAGCCATTTTTCAGGCTGGTATGTTTTTTCGAGTATGCTGGTTTGTAATTGCTTTTTGTCCATATTGTCTGAATCAGGATTTGACTGATTGGAGGATTAACAGGATATTTTTTTGAGTGTGCTTCCTTTTTTCATAAGCCGGTTTCAATTATTTATTACTTGCTCCTCTGTCCTGCTTATCCTTCCATCCTGATTCTGACAGTTTAGGATTAACAGGATGTTTGATTGGATGAAATACTTTCTTGTATTGCAAACTGACAGCGCCAAAATTTATAAGTAAGCCAACCGTAAAATTATAAGCAACCACATAATTTTTTGCTTGTGCCAAATGCACATCTTCCAGATTTATCAAAGCTTTCAATTCAACTATTACCTGATTCTCTACCACAAAATCTGCTCTTCTTGTGCCCACTTCAGTGCCTTCATAAAAAATGGGCTGTTCAATTTCTCTCCCAAAGTTTAATCCGGCTTTTTCCAATTCAATGGCAAGGCAACGTTGGTAAATCACTTCCTGAAATCCATTCCCTAAAGTATTATGCACCTTCATGGCACAACCAATAATTTTATACGTTATTTCATCTAATTCCATATTGTTTATTTAATCTTGCTCATCTTCCAATCCTGCAAATCCTGATTCAGACAACTGTTCTACTAATTGATGTAGCTTTTGGGCTAATACATTTTTTGGTATCAGCTTGGTTTCATAATCGGCAATCATTGCCGGGGAAGTATTGCGGGCCATGGCATATTCCACTACTTCTGTGTCTTTTCCTTTGCAAAGCAATATGCCAACACTGTTGTTTTCAAATGTGCGTTTCACATCGCGGTCCAGCGCTTCCAGATAAAAATTGAGCTTGCCCAGAAATTCTGGTTCAAACTCCTGAATTTTCAATTCAAACAAAACGAGGCACTGTAAATCGCGGTGATAAAAAAGCAGGTCGGTATAATAATCTTTGTTGCCCACCTGCAGGCGATACTGATTGCCCATGTAAGTAAACCCTTTGCCTATTTCTAAAATAAATTTTTGCAGGTTATGTATTAATGCTTTTTCCAAATCTTTTTCAGAATGTCCGTCTGGCAAATCCAGAAACTCGAATATGTAAGGGTCTTTAAAAAAGTTTTGTGGTAATTGTTTCCGCACTGCGGACGCAATTGGGTTTGAGAGCATGGTGCGTTCAAATTGAGCCGTGTTCAATGCCCTCTCTAATTCGCGGGTGCTGTACTTTTCTTTTATGCAGATTAGCAGGTAATAGAGCTTTTCTTCTGCAGTTTTCGTTTTTGAAAGAATCATTAAATGGTTCATCCATCCTATTTGTGTCAGCACTGCTGACACAAATTTATCGTATTGACTATCATTCCCTTGTAATTGTGTCGGCAGTGCTGACACAATTGGTTCTTTGTTATTTTCGGCAAGATTTGTTTGTGCAGCCACTGGCGACACATTTTTATTTTGAATAGTAAGCCAAAGTAAAAAACACTCAGAAGAGACAGCGTAAGTTTCAAAAAATTGTTTCATCCGATAAAGCCCTCTACGATTGAACCCTTTTAATCCGGTATATTTTAGTGCTATATACTCTGCCAGTTCATCTACGGTATTATCTCCCCATGCACCTGCTGCTACTTTTACAGAAACAATTTCTCCGACTTTAAAATATAACAACACCAATTCCTCGTTCACCTTAATGAACGCCCTGTTCCTGGCTTCTTCAATCAGAATGGCGACCTGTTCAAATTCGTTATTGGACTTCATCTTACCCATTGTTATTGAATAAAGGTTTCCGATAGCACAATTTCCGGAGCAATGTTGGCATCAATTTCTTCCATGTCGCTTTCATCCTCTTCGCTTGAAAAGACATCATATTTTTTTGCCAAAGCAATAAGCAGGTTATCAACCTGTGAAGTAGTGATTTCTCTTTTGCTGAAATATTTTTGACTCAATTTTTTTAATTCATTTGCCAAAGGAGTAAAAGTTCCCATTTCTACAATGGGCTGCAATGCCTGGCAGGTTTCTTTCACCATTGACTGATGTGTTATTGCTTTGAAGTCGCGCAAAAATTTTAATGCTTGTTTGGTATTGGCATCTGCTTTATCAGTTGTTGTCACCTTCTCTGCGCTGCTGCCCAAAAAATCTTCATCAAAGGTTTTTAATGCTGCCTGAACATGCGCAAAATGATTTTGAGGCAAGATAAATGATGGCTCGGTTGTTTGCGCCTCAAAAATTTGTGCCGCTTCCAAAAAAGTTAATGGGCTTACTTTAGGTTCGTCATTAACTTGATAGAATTCCATTTTGTAAACCGATTTTAGAAAAACAACTGTGCCATTTTTCACTTCTTCTTTTTGTGCGTACTTATTATTTCGTGCGGCTCTCGCTTTTAAAGGAAACTGTTTAATGCGCTTAAATTCTTTGGGATTGTTGTCTTTAAATTCACGGATAAAACGTAAGTAATGCAACCGTTTATCTTCATCATCTGGCATGCCTTCTTTAAATAGCTCAAATTGTTCCAGCATTTCTTCGTGTGTGTATATCTGTGCGTCTTCGCCAAAAGCAGTATGGAAGCCTTGTAATTTTATGAGCGCATTGCTGTACAATTTAATTTCTTCATCGCCTTGTTGCGAAGGATAATAGTTGTAATTGTAAATTACTCCGGCAACACTTCCAATCCGGTTCACCCGCCCGATGCGTTGCATCAACCGTGTTGCATTCCATGGCGTATCATAATTTACAATAACATTCGAGCGGTGAAGATTTACTCCTTCTGCCAGTACATCAGTTGTGATTAAGATGTTGTAATCATTTTTCTTTTCCCCTATATAATTGGCATCGAAGTTTTCCTGTATGGTTTCAAATAGCTTGCTTCTGTTATCGCTGGAAACATTTAATATTTTAGTTGATAGATATTCTTCAACCTTTTCGGTTAAATAATTTGCGGTGTCTGTGCTTTCGGTAAAAATTACAAGCTTTCCTGTTGGATTAATTTGTCTGCTTAACAGTTCATCTTTCAATGTTAAGAGGAATGCATCGATTTTAGGGTCTTCAATAACTTTGCTCCATTCTTTTACTAATTCTTGTAATAGTAAATAGTCTTTTCGCAAACCTTCAATAAAAGAGCTGTCGAAATCATCAGGGCTGAAAACATTGTTACGAGGGTTTTCAGCGCTCATCTCTAATATCATTAATTCTAAATCTTCAATGCTGAAACCTTTTTCCATCAAGTCATTCACACGCAAGTCGGGGGCAATTAAAACTTTTCCTTTGTCAAACATTTCAATCATTCTGCCGGTAGCAGCAGTAAGATTTTTCAATGATGATTTAAAGGCAGTGAAACTGCTTTCCAATCTCTTTATCATCAGCGTTTTCATGATGCCTGCCAATGATTGAGAAACCAAAATTGCCTGCTCATAATAGTTTTCCCGCAATTCCGGCTTTAAATATTTTATTGCCTGATAGCGATAGTATTGAATTTTATCATCATCGGTCAAATAAAATACGGTATGATAAAACAATTTACTGAGCTTGGTATCAAACTCATATAATTTTGGTTTTGGTGCTGCGATTTCGGGGAATATAATTCCTTGCGCTTTTAAATCTTCAATATATTTTGGATAATTTTTTAAATCCCTTCTTGTCCTTCTTACAGTTATTTGGGAAATAATTTTTTCCCGAATCAATAAATATATTTCACGGATTCTTTCAATGCTTGGGCTGTCTTGCTGCATTATCTCTCTGAATTCCCGAATGATTGGGCCAAAGAAACTTTGCAAATTGGTAACTGGCAATGTACTTCTTCTTGCATCCTGAAATAATAATAGTTGATAGTATAAATCCTGCGGGCGATTATTTAACGGCGTTGCAGAAATCAGGATAATTTTCTTTTTCTTTCCGGGGACTAAGCCTTCTCCGATACGTGGAGCTTTGCAAATACGCTGCAATAGCCCAAACGATTGAGAGGTATGGTTTCTGTAACGGTGAGCTTCGTCCACCAATACCAAATCGTAATCTTCTTTTGCCCAATAATTCAAATCATCACCGTTCACAATTTTATCTAAACGGCCATTGGTAATAAATTTTGTATGCCGGTCAATTCCAAAAAGTCTGAAAGTGTTTTTCCAGTTTTTTTCTAAGGCTGGCGGAAACACCACCAATATTTTTGTGTTCAATGAGCCGTTTGCAATAAGAAATCTTTTCGCAATCATAGCAGCAACAACTGTTTTTCCTAAGCCAACTACATCAGCTAAGAAAAAACCGTTGTGCTCCATCAACATTTGGAAGCCCTGGTTTACGGCATCGATTTGATAGGAAAGTTTCTTGTATGTTTTTGGTAAATCGCCAACGGTATCAGGGTCGTAGTCTATGTTTTTACCGAAGTATTCGATTAGGAATTTGATATAAAGTTCGTATGGTGTAAAGGTTTGGCCGATATGTGTTTTCTGTTTGAACTGCTGAATATCAGCCGGAAGAATTGGCGTTGAATGTTCCCAAAGTTCAATAAATTCTTTTTTAGTAAAAGAAACATCGTCATAATCTTTCAGTGCAATATTTAATTCGTAATTGGGAGATTTTTTAATTCCCAAACCAGCTTCTGTCAGATTAGATGAACCCATGATTACCCAGCCATCAGAATGTTCGCTGTGATGTTCAGGCAAGAATAAATAAAACTTGGCATGAATTGCTTTTGAGTTGTGCGCTCTTACTTCAATTCGTCCATCAATTAAATCATTTACAAACTGCAAAACACCTTTTTCAACTTCTTCAGAATACTTTGCTTCTTTAATATCCTGAATAAACCATTTTAAAAATTCATCTTTTGTTTTTTCTTCATCACCAAAATATAAAAGCCCTTTCCGCTGTGATTCTGCAAACATTTGATCAACGTTAATGCCAACCAATATTTTGATTTCTTTTAAGTCCTTGAGATAAGGTTGTAAAGCAAAGTAGCCAGACGAGCGGAAATAACCGACAACAGCATGAAAAGCGTACAGGTTTTTCATGTGTTCAATAATTCCTTTGAATTTATCGAACATGCTGCGTTCATTGCTATTAGTAAAAAATTTAGATGACATTAATTTTTTTTCTTTTTGATTTGTTTTTCCGCTGCTTTTAACCCGTCTGTTAAATGTTCCATTCCACCAAAATCTTTGCTTATTTTATCTGCAATAAATTTTGTTTGAACTTCCTTGAGATTCAGTTGTAGAATTTCTGAAAGTGGTTGCAAGTAGTCTTGTGATGCAGGTCTGTCTCCACGTTCAACCTTGCTCAATGTGGAAGTGTCTATATCCAAATGTGCCGCCACTTTTCTAAGAGGTAATTTTATTGCCTCTCTTGCTTTCTTGATGTAAGCGCCGAATGTTTCATTACTCATTTAGACAAATTTATTTGGACTGATTTGTCAAATATAGTGCTTTGTTTGAAACATGAGGAAGGCTATTTCTCGAACACAAGTTTGATCCCTAAAGCTTCGTCTTCACCGTAACTCCATATGTTTTTGGATTTCCTAAATGTGTAGCTCCGAAATCATACGCGTAAGAAATGTATTTTGTATTGGTGAGATTTCTTCCCCAGAAAAATATATCGAGATGTTTTGTTGCAACACCCAATCTTGCATTCAATAAATGATATGAACGCTGTCTGATTGTATTCGCCAGATCAAAATATTCTTTTCCTAAATAAAACCATTCTCCACGTGCAATTAATTTTATTGATTGCGATTGGTTCAATCCCACACTGTATTGAAGTGCGAGCATCGATGTGATATCCGGCGTGAATATTTGCTTGTTGCCTGAAAGATCATTTGCAGAGCCATTTTGCGAGAGTTTCAACGTGGTGTATTTGGCGTTGGTATAACCGAAATTATAAGTTGCTTCCAATCCTTTTACAATCGTTGCTGCAAGTTCTGCATCGATCCCTTTGCTTGTTGCGCCGCCTGCATTTTTTGTAACAGTGATCGCATCAGGCAATATTAATGTAGGCACCTGCACATCAGAAATCTTTGTATAAAAAAATGCGAGGTTTGCCCTGAACTTGTTCTCAAAAAAAGTATTCTTGATGCCTATCTCATAATTGTCGCTATACTCGGGCTTGTACGCATATAATGGAGGTTGTGATGGATCTGAACCTAATTGCGTTAGTCCGCCGGTTCTATAACCTCTGCTGTATGTAGCGTATAAGTTAGTAGTGGAAACAGGATGAAATGCTATGCTCAACATTGGTGATACAGCGTTGTATGAAGTGCTTCCCGATGTATCAGGCTGCGTTTGAAAAACAGGTGTTGGCGATCCGTCAGGAAGGTATTCTCCCAACACTTCTTCTTTTGAGTGTTGATAATCGTAGCGCAAGCCAAAAATAATATCTGTGGTTTTGCTGACTGAATATGTTCCTTGTGCATACAGAGCTGCCCCTAATGATTTCGCTTTTGTAGTATTCACGATCGCATAATTGGAATCCGGCGATCCTACTATTGCTGCATCTGCTCCAAAATGTGTTGCTTGTTTGTTTGGTATATTTTCATAGAACAGATACATTCCTGCTGTCCATTTTAATTTTGAAACGGATGATGCCGGCGAAGTAAACCTGAATTCCTGTGTCCACACTTTCACATTGTTCCATTTGTTGCCGTAATTATTAATGACAGTGACAGCATCGTACGGAGAAAAATCTCCATCGATAGGAGTTGTATAATATCTATAATTGGATTGATAAGAAGTCTGCGAACTGAAATTGAAATGCTTTCCTGAATAACTTACGGACAAGGAACTGTTCAATGTATTATCTACTAATTTGGTGACTGCATTCTGGTCTACATGAAACGGATTTGCAAATGCCTGATCAGGGCTTCCAGCCAACGGGAACGATCCATAATTTCTATTGTCGAGATGTTTTACATTTAATGTGATTGCCCAATCACGGTTCACTAAATATTTCAAATAATAATTCCCGCCGATGCTGTGTTGCTTATCAAATTTTGAATTGTCATAATCATTCGTATAAAAACCATTCATGCTCTCGTACAAAAAAGAAGCGCCGAAAAATAATTTATCTTTTATAATAGGAGTTCGAATGCCTGCAGTATAGCGTTGTTGTCCGTAATTGCCTTCATCTATTTGTAGAAAACCACTTGTAGTATTTGTTGGTTGCTTGGTGATGATATTGATCACTCCGCCAATGGCATTTCTTCCGTACAATGTTCCTTGTGGTCCTCTTAGAACTTCTATTCTTTCTATATCAAAAAGTTCAGGAATATAAGTATCGAGTGTAAATTGATTTACGCCGTCAACATACGTTGTTACTGCAGGATCATACGATGAAGAAGTTACACCGCGAATGGAAGTTACATTTCTTCCATCACCTGGATTTCCTGCATATAAATTCGGAACAATAGCCGTCAGGTCTTTCGTGTTCCATAAACGATATTCATCAATTTTTTTTGATGTCAGTGCTGTTACGCTCGATGGAATATTCTGTACGTCCTGCTCTTTTTTTTCTGCACTCACAATCACCGCATCCAATTGTTTTGCAGCATCAGCCAATTGAAAATGAAAAGCAGTGTTGTTTTCTTTGGTCACATGCAATTTGTCGTTCATGGTTGCAAAGCCAATTGCAGAAATGGCAATCGTATAATCACCTTCATGAATATTTTTGATCGTGAAATTTCCGTTACTATCACTAAGTGCAGATATGTTTGTGTTCAGCAAATAAACAGATGCAAAACTTACAGGTTGTGATTTTTCATCCGTGATCTTTCCTTCAATGTTGATAACATTTTGCGAGAACCCTGAAATGCAAACGCACATGAGAGCCATTAACCAATAAAGCTTTCTATTCATATATAGTTTTAAAAAAGCGCTAAGTTATTTTGTTATTCTATAATTATGCATGTATTCCCAAAATATTCAGCATAATCTTCGTCTAATTCTTGTTAATATTTATTTTAACAAATCAAGACGGTACAGGATGGTAATAAATGCAGTAAGAGTTACATTTGGCAAAACCATTTATTTTAAAACGATTGGCTATGCACCAAAACTCCAGTGCTAAAACATTATTCATTTTCGCTTGTGTTGTTTTTATCTTCTCTGTTGGCTGTAATAATGCCAAAAATGAGGAACCCGCAAGCGCCGTTTCTTCAGATCCAAAAATTGCTGCGCTAAAATTGCCTGCTGATTTTCATGCAGATCATTTGTATAGCCCCGGCATTCATGACCAGGGCTCGTGGGTGGCAATGACATTCGATGACAAGGGAAGAATGATTGCATCGGATCAATATGGAAATTTATATCGATTAACTATTCCGGCAATCGGCTCTGACACGAATCAAAATAAAATCAAAATAGATTCAATTGTTCTCCAGCTTCAGGATACATCAAAAAGATCCAGAAGGATTGGCTATGCACATGGATTGCTGTATGCATTCAACAGTCTCTATGTGATGGTAAATGACGAAGGAGATACTGCTCATTCAAAACCAAGCGGCTTGTATCGCCTGCAGGATACCAATGGTGATGATCAATATGATAAAATCACATTATTAAAAAGATTGGAAGGTGATGGTGAGCACGGACCACACAGCATTGTGCTTTCACCAGACGGAAATTCTTTATTCATCATTGCAGGAAATTTTACGAAGATCCCGAAGATGGATAATTATACAGCTCCACCGGTTTGGCAGATTGATAATTTGCTTCCTTTGATCAGAGATCCGAATGGCCATGATGGCTCAGTAAATACACATGGAGGATGGATCGCTCAAATCGATTCGATGGGAGCTAATTTCAATTTGATCAGCGCAGGATTTCGTAATCCTTTCGATCTTGCATTTAATGATGCAGGAGATATTTTCACTTTCGATTCAGATATGGAATGGGATTTTGGAACGCCTTGGTATCGCCCGATCCGCATTTGTCATGTTCCGAGTGGTGGCGAATTTGGATGGCGCCCCGGGGATGATAAATGGTCTCCTGCGAATGCAGATAATTTACCGCCATTATTAAATATTGGCCAGGGTTCGCCAACAAGTGTTTTCAGTGGCATCAATGCGCATTTCCCTGAAAAATATCGCCGTTCTATTTTTGCATTTGACTGGAGCTTCGGGATTATTTATGCCATTCAGCCACAAGCTGAAGGTGCAAGCTATAAAGCGAATGCGGAAGAATTTGTTTCCGGTTCTCCATTACCGTTAACTGATGGTGTGATTGGTCCTGATGGTGCTTTGTATTTTCTCACTGGCGGCCGCCGATTAGAATCAGATCTTTATCGCGTGTATTATAAAGACAATAAAGAGAACACAGATAAATTATCAACGGCATCACTCACCGATATTCAAAAGCTTCGCAGAAAATTAGAAACTTATCATACTTCACCAAAACCGGATGCGATTGATGTTGCATGGCCTAATTTAAAAAGTGAAGATCGCTTCATTCGCTATGCAGCAAGAATTGCAGTGGAACATCAACCCATTGAACAGTGGAAAGCAAAAGCAGTTGCAGAGAAAGATCCTGTCACGCTCATTCAGGCTTCCATTGCATTGGCAAGACAAGGTGGAAAAGATGAAAAAGAAAATTTGCTGAAAGCGCTTGCTGCTATTGATTTTTCAAAACTCAGTGAATCGCAGCAATTGGATTTATTGCGTGCAGTTGAATTGATATTGGTTCGGTTTGGATTGCCATCTGCAGCGGTAAAATCGCAGGTGATTACTTATCTCGATGCACAATATCCTGCCAAGACAAATAATTTAAATCGTTCATTGAGCAAAGTGTTGATTTACCTCGATGCCCCGGATGCAGTAGAAAAAACAATGGCACTTTTGGCAACTGCAAAAGATGATCCTGAGGAACAAAAGACATTCACGCAATCATCGGATCTCATTATGAGAAACCCGCAATATGGAATGGACATTGCAGGCATGTTGGCAAATGTCCCGCCACAGCAACAGACTTTTTATGCTGTTGCATTAAGCGAAGCAAAAAGCGGATGGACACCGGAGCTCCGTGAAAAATATTTTCATTGGTTTTATAATGCATTTGGTTTTAAAGGCGGACATAGTTTTGTCGGCTTTATAGATCTCGCCCGAAAAAATGCATTGAAAAATGTACCGAAAGAAAAGTTCGCATACTTTAATACAATCTCTGGCGATTCTATTGTGAACAAAGCGCACATGGGGTTGGCGGCAAATGCTGTTCAACCAAAAGGCCCTGGAAAAGATTGGGAAGTGGATACTGCGATGGCATTGCTGAAAGATGGTTTGCACAATCGCAATTATGAAAATGGCAAAGCAATGTTTGCAGCAAGCTTGTGCATCACTTGTCATACGATGCGTGGCGAAGGCGGGACAGTTGGTCCGGATCTCACACAAGTAGGATCAAGATTTTCTTATAAAGATATGTTGGTCGCCATTGTCGATCCAAGCAAATCCATTTCAGATCAATTCGCGGCAACTGTTTTTTATTTGAAAGACGGAAGCTCCGTAGTCGGAAGATTAATGAATCAGGATGCAGATAAATATTATGTTTCACAAAATCCTTTTGCGTCGCAAACACTTCGTGAGATTGGGAAGAAAGATGTGATTAGAACAAGGCTTTCTGAAGTTTCGGTAATGCTTCCCGGATTAATAAATCGTTTGAATCCAGAAGAACTGAAAGATTTATTAGCATATATGAAAGCCGGAGGCAATCCGAAGGATTCAATTTTTGTAGCTAAAAAGCCATAGGCGAATATGTCTTTACAAACACTTCCGGAATGGGATGGAAAAATTTCTAATCATGCGCAGATTGGCGGAATTGAAACTTCTGTGCTTGACAATAGTTTGGGTCGGGGAACACGAATCGCTTGGATAAATACGGGTACTGGTCTCCGTTATAAAGTGGTGATCGATCGTGCGATGGATATTGCAGATGCATTTTTTAATCAGCATAGTTTGGTTTGGCTGAGTCATTCAGGCATCACATCATCACAACCTTTTTCAAATAAAGGCATTGATTGGTTAAGAACATTTGGCGGAGGTTTGCTGACTACCTGCGGTCTCTCACATGTCGGCGGCCCTGAAAAAGATGAATACGGAGAACGCGGTCTTCATGGAGAAATCAGCAATACGCCTGCAGAAATAGAATCCATCATTCAACCTGATCCTGCGAATGGAAAATTAGACATGAGCATTATCGGTGTTATCAGAAGCACAACGATTTTCGGGCCGAGCTTTGAATTGAGAAGAACGATCTCCGGCAAAATTGGAAGCGCATCTATTATCATTCACGATGAAGTTGTGAATCGCGGGAATGAGCCGGCTCCTCACATGCTGCTTTATCATTGCAATTTCGGATGGCCGCTTGTTGATGAAGGAACAGATATATTGTGGAAAGGAAAATGGAAACCACGTTTTGAAAATGCTAATAATATCATTTTTACGGAGAAAAATAATTTTCGCAAATGTCCTGCGCCGATAAAAGAACATTCAAGCAATGGAGAAGAAGTTGGGATTATAGATATTGAATCGAATGATGAAGGGAAATCTGTTTGTGGTTTGTACAATCCTAAAATTAAATTAGCACTTGCGATGCGCTTTCGGAAAAGACAATTGCCGTGGCTTATTAACTGGCAGCATTGGGGAAAAGGAGAATATGTAACAGGTATCGAACCAAGCACGCATCCATTAAACGGGCAGGCAAAAGCGAGGGAAGAAAAAACATTGTTGTTTATTCCGCCCGGTGAAAAAAGAAATTATGATTTGGAAATAGAAATATTATCCGACGAAAAAAGAATAGAAAAATTTTTGAAAGAATTTGATGGTGAGTAGTGAATGGTGAATGACCCGCTAAGAATAATGAAAAAGGTAAATTGAATAGCTAATGATGAACGCCATAAATTTCACCATTCACCACATAAAACTCTATCACGCCAATGGAAAAAAATCAGCTAGCAAAAAAAGCATTAGAACAAGGCAATGGAATATTACGTTTGTCACCAACCTGGGTGCCAAGATCATTTTGTATCCCTGGAAGAAGAATCAAACTTCATCAGGATGATTATTATGCATTAGGCGGCATACGTGGCGGCATCGATGAACGTTGGCTTTCTTCTACAACACCTGCAGACAATGGTCCATTGACAAGCAAGAATGAAGGTCTCAGCCATATTGTTTATGAAGATGGAAGTACGACAACTCAAATTGTTTTGCGTGATGCTATCAGTGAATTGGGAAGTGACATCATCGGTTCTCGACTATGGAATCAATACAAAGCATGGCCGATGTATTCGAAATTTTTTGATAACCTCGGGCCATTACCGCATCATGTTCATCATCGTGATGAGCATGCAAAACTTACAGGACAATTAGGGAAACCGGAAGCATATTATTTTCCGCCACAACTGAATAATCATGGTGGAGATTTTCCATATACATTTTTTGGATTCAATCCCGGAACAACAAAAGAGGAAGTGTTGCAGTGCCTGAAAAATTTCAGCAAAGGCGATAATAAAATTACTAATATTTCACATGCGCATCGTTTGGAGCCGGGCACAGGTTGGGATGTTCCGCCGGGAATATTGCATGCGCCCGGAAGTTTGTGTACTTATGAGCCGCAAAAAGCTTCAGATGTTTTTGCTATGTATCAGTCGCTGGTTAATAATGTGATCATTCCTGAAGAATTGCTTTGGAAAAATACGCCTCCGGATAAGATCGGCAACTATGAACATTTATTGGAAGTGATAGATTGGGAACCAAATGTGGATACGCATTTTGCACAAAACCATTTCATGAGACCAAAGCCGGTTAAGAATGAAGAAGAAATGAACCAAGATGGTTATTCAGATAAATGGATCTGCTATAAAAACGAAGCGTACAGCGCAAAAGAATTAACAGTATATCCGGGACAAACAGTAACGATTAAAGATGCTGCTGCTTATGGAATGATCATGATGCAAGGGCATGGAAAGATGGGTGTATGGGATATTGAAACACCATCGTCCATACATTTCGGTCAGCTTACACACGATGAATATTTTGTGAGTGAAAAAACTGCGATGGAAGGAGTGAAAATCCGGAATTTTTCAAAGACCGATCCTATTGTAATGTTGAAACATTTTGGTCCTGGTAATCCTGATTTGGTTTTATAATTTAATTTTTAACCTAACGATATGCAAACAAATAATTATCCAAAGCTCCATAACGCAACATGGCCCGGCATTGTAGGAAAAGGCCCGGATTCAGAACCGCCAATATCTCTCGACAAATTGCTTGAGCTCACTGCTACGGCTGAAGTAGGTGGCGTAAAATTCGATGGAATCGATATTGGTCTTTTCGAACCGCATTTTAATATTGATGAATCAGATGACGGAATAAAAAAATTGGCAGAGCGTGTGTCTTCGCTCCATCTTAATATCGGAAGTCTTGTTGCTCCAATTTGGGGCGGCCCTGCGATGGGAAGCAAAGAAGACAGAAAAGTATTTGTTGAAATGGTGCGCAAGAGTTGCCGCTTCGGAAAAAAATTGCGTGAGCTCGGCGTTCGCCCGAATGGAATTGTGCGCATTGATTCAGCAAGCAAGCCCGAAGCATGGGATGCTGATCCTGCAGGTAATACAAAACTCATTGCTGAAACTTTTCGAGAAGCTTGTGATGTGGCTGCAGATTACGGAGAGAGTTTGGCAGCCGAAGGAGAAATATGCTGGGGCGGAATGCATAGCTGGAAAACAATGGTTGATACGCTCGAAGCAGTCAATCGCCCGAATATCGGATTTCAGGCAGATATGGCGCACACGTTATTATATCTTCTTGGTTATAATCGTCCGGAAGACAGAATACTGCCGGAAAATTTTGATTGGAAAGACCGCGAAACATTAGATAAGGCATTTAAAAAAATGACGAATGCACTTCGTCCATGGACAATCGATTTTCATGTAGCACAAAATGATGGAACTGTTTTCGGTTCCGGCTCTCATGATAAAACCGGTCGTCATTGCATTGCTACAGATCCGAATGGCAAATTGAATATTGCACACGATGCCGGTTATTGGCTACGCGATGAAAATGGAAATCTTACAAAAGCGTTTAGGCATATCTGTTGGGATGGATGCATGTTCCCGAATGCCACTATGGAGAAACAACAAACATGGAATGATATATTAGCTGCAATGATCAGTGTGAGAAATGCACATGGATGGTATGAAGCGGAGTGAGTTGTGAATGGTCAATGGTGAATAGTGAATTGATAATGCATGAAATTTTGATTAGCTCCGGGTTTCAACCCGGAGAAAAATGAGATAATTTTTTAAATTTTTAGCGATGAAAGATAAAAAACAACTGCGCATAGGATTGATAGGAATTGGCTTTATGGGCAGGACACATACAAACGGATATAAAAGAGTAGGAGATTTTTTTCCTGCATTAGAATATCGCCCCGTGTTGAAAGCAGTTTGTTCTCGCAATGCAGAAAAAGTGAAAGCATTTGCAGAACAATGGGGATATGAATCCACCGAAACAGATTGGAAAAAAATAATTTCACGGGATGATATTGATGCAGTGGATATCTGCACACCAAATGATTTTCACGCGGAGATTGCGATTGCTGCTGCTGCCGCAGGCAAAATGATTTTATGCGAGAAACCTCTTGCGCGCAATCTTGCAGAATCACAAACGATGGTTGATGCGATTGAAAAAGCAGGCGTAAAAAATACTGTGTGGTATAACTATCGCAGATTGCCTGCAGTCACACTCGCAAAAAAAATTATTGATTCAGGAAAGCTCGGGCGCATATTTCATTTCCGTGCAAATTTTTTGCAGGACTGGACGATCAATGCAAACCTTCCTCAAGGCGGCGAAGGTTTATGGAGAATGGATGCGGCCGTTGCAGGTTCCGGTGTACTCGGCGATTTGTTGTCGCATTGTATTGATACTGCCATGTGGTTGAATGGTGGCATTAAAGATGTTACAGCAATGACGGAAACATTTGTAAAAGAACGCATGCATCAGCTCACAGGAAAAGTACAGGAAGTCACGATTGACGATGCATGTTCATTCGTTTGTCATTTTAATAATGGCTCATTAGGATTATTTGAATCTACTCGTTATGCCCGAGGGCATAAAGCATTATATACATTTGAGATTAATGGGGCGAATGCTTCCATTCGTTGGGATCTGCATGATCTTAATCGCCTTGAATATTTTGATAATGCTGATGAATCGAATGTGAAAGGATGGCGCTCGATTCATGTTACAGATGGTGACCAACCTTATATGGATAAATGGTGGGTACCAGGACTTGGTATCGGCTATGAACATTCATTCGTTCACCAGGTGGCAGATTTTTTAAAAGGTTTGGAAACAGGTGAACCCTGCTCGCCAACTTTTAGTGAAGCACATGAAACGCAAAAAGTTTGCGATGCGGTTCAACAATCTGCAAGGTCTGGAGCGTGGAAAAATACAGGAGTTGAAAATTAATAAGGAAGAAAACAATCAACACTCAATATTCAACACACAACACTCAGTTGAAATGCACTTTGAAAACTTTACTTCTTGAAATTACTTAGCTGTATTCACTTGAAAATTGATCATTGAATATTGAGTGTTGATTGTTTTCTTGTACGAAAAATTTGTATTTACAAAACCCAAATCAATCAAAAATGATAAAGAATAATTCTTCCAAGACTTTTCTGCACTTAATTCTATTGATATCTTTTATTGCATTTGCTACAAGCTGTAACAATGCAAGCAACGCAGATACTGCAAAAACAGACAGCACAGACAAAGATGGCTTCAGACAAATTTTTGATGGCAAAACATTTACAGGATGGGATGCTGATACCAGTGTCTGGCGAATCGACAGCAGCAGTTTTATTGGCGAAGTAACACCGACAAAACAGATCAAAACAAATTCATTTTTGATCTGGCGTGCAGAAAAGCCTTCTGATTTTGAATTCAAAGCTGAATATCGAATTAGTGCTGGAGGTAACAGCGGCGTGCAGTATCGCAGCGAAGAAGTAAAAGATATTCCTTATGCAGTGAAAGGTTATCAGGCAGATATTGATGGTGCTAACACTTATACCGGACAAAATTATGAAGAGCGCGGTCGCGGGTTTTTAGCTATGCGCGGACAAAAAGCAAGATTAGAAACAAATCAAAAACCAATCATCATTGATTCTGTTGGCAATTCTGATTCATTGAAAACACATATTAAAGTAGATGACTGGAATGAAATTCATATTATCGCCAAAGGCAACAATATGAAACATTATATCAATGGGATATTGATGAGCGAGACGATTGATAACGATACAGCCAATCGCAAGGCAGATGGTATTATTGCATTACAGGTTCATGTGTTGCCATCAATGAAAGTAGAGTATAGAAATATTAAGTATAAGAAATCGTGAATGGTGAATGGTCAATAGTCAAAGGTGAGTAGAAAGCATGCGATCCGGATTAGATAATCACATTACACCATTCACGAGAATAAATTAAAATAGAACAAATGAATTCATCACAAAAAGATAGCCGGCGAAAATTCTTAAAAAACTCTGCAGCCATTATCGCAGGGATTTCTATTGTGCCACGACATGTATTGGGTCGAGGTTTTTTAGCACCAAGTGATCAACTGACAAAAGGAATTATTGGTGTTGGCGGAATGGGTCGTGGACATATTCCGTATGCCGGTACAAGAGTAGTCGCCATTTGTGATGTAGATAAAAATCATTTGAGCGAAGTGGCAAACATGATTGGCGGCGGCGTGAAAACTTTTCATGAACATCAGGAACTGATTGCATTGCCGGAAGTAGATATCGTTCATATTGCAACACCACCTCACTGGCATGGCTTAATAGCAATTGATGCAGCAAAAGCCGGTAAAGATATCTGGTGCGAAAAACCGATGACAAGAACAATTGGCGAAGGCAAGCGTGTGATAGAAGCGGTTAACCAATACAAACGCATGTTCCGTTTAAATACATGGTTTAGGTTTGAAGACAATTTTTACGGAATGAAAACCACAGTGAGGCCTATCAAAAAATTAGTGGAATCAGGATTGTTGGGATGGCCATTAACTGTTACTGTTAGCAAGACTACGGGCTTCGACTGGAAATTTTATTGGGTTGGAAAAACAAAATTAGAAACACAGCCAGTGCCTCCTGAATTGGATTACGACAGATGGCTTGGCCCTGCGCCATACAAACCTTATAATGCGCATCGCGTTCATCAAACTTTCAGAGGGTATTGGGATTATGATGGCGGTGGGCTTGGCGACATGGGGCAACATTATATTGATCCCATTCAATATTTTTTGGGAAAGGATCATACGAGCCCGATTTTAGTAGAAGTGGATGCAGAGCAACAACATCCGGATGCTGTGGGCACATTCAGAAAAATTACATACACTTATGAAGATGGCTGTAAAATAATTTTAGATGGTGAGGCAAAAGATCCTGATGCGGCATACATAGAAGGACCGAAAGGAAAATTATTTGCAGGCTTCAGATCAGATATTCCTAATCTAAAAGAGAAATTAGCGATGATGCCGGATCCTGAACCGCAAGTCACGAACTTTTTAGATTCTGTGAAATACAGAACACCATTTGCATTGAATGAAATGAACGGATTCAGATCATGTACGATTATTAATATGGGTAAGATCGCATTGCAATTAGGAAGGTCTTTAAAATTTGACCCGGTGAATCAGGTGTTCATTGATGACAATGAAGCCAATTATTTAATCAATCCTCCGATGAGAGGACCATGGCATATTTAAAAATAAACTCCAAACTATACTGGCTAAATTAATCGTATGAGAAAATATTTTCGTTTGCTGATTGTTGTGGCGTGCTCTCTTTTTTTGAATAAAGAACTTTGTGCACAAAGTGCAAAAGACAAAGTAATTGAAACGATTCAGGCGTTTCCGTATCAACATAAAAGCGAAGCCGATGCAGCATTAACGGGCATCAATTCCTGGGATAAAAATGCATGGAAAGCCTTCATGAAATTATTCGATGATGATTCCTTAAAAACAAAAGCTTCTTATGCATTGAATGCTTATATCAATGTTTCTTCTTTTGATGCCGGCAAAAGAAATGCGCTAATTACATTATTGAATAAATCTTTGCCATCATCCAAAACCGAATATGCTAAAATATTTTTGCAGTCGCAATTGAAGCTGTTAACAGATAGCGCAACCGTTGTTCAGGCGAATAACAGTTTGCCAAAGTTGCCTGCATACAAAACTGCAGCTCCATCTACCTTAAACAATGAGCAAAAATTATTAATGCTTCAGGATGAAATGGATCTTGCAAAAAATCCGGTTGAGAAAAAAAACATATTATCACAGGCTGCGCATATTCCGGGCTTTAGCAGTTTTATGTTTGTGAGCAAATCATTAAAAGATGCTGACGTTGCTGATGAAGCTGCATTGATTGTGGCAAGGCTTGCATTAGCTGATGAAAATATTAAAGGACCAATAGTGAGAGAGGCTCTTGAAACAGCTTTGCCAATTATTAAAGGTGATGACAGTGCTTTCTTGTCAGGAAAGCTGCAAGCTGCTTTGATAAAGATGCCTTATGATTATGGTTTTGTGAGCCTCTTCAACGGGTTTGATCTGACTGGATGGAAGGCGTTAGTGGGCAATCCGGTCACAAGATCAAAAATGTCAGACACGGCTTTGATCAATGCAGAAAAAGCTGCCAATGAAAAAACAAAAGGGGATTGGATTGTAAAAGATGGTTTGCTGATCTTCACAGGGCATGGCGATAATTTGGCGACAGAAAAAAAATATGCCGACATGGAGATGTATGTGGACTGGAAAATAACAGAAAAAGGTGATGCAGGTATTTATTTAAGAGGAACACCACAAGTGCAGATTTGGGACACGAGCAGGAGAGATGTTGGTGCACAAGTTGGTTCGGGTGGATTGTATAACAATCAAAAAAATGAAAGCAAGCCATTGGTGGTGGCGGATAATAAAATAGGTGAATGGAATCGTTTTCATATTATCATGAAAGGAGAAAAAGTAACCGTTTATTTGAATGGTGTTTTAGTCACCGATAATATCACGCTTGAAAATTATTGGGATCACAATATTCCAATCTTCCCAAAAGAGCAAATTGAATTGCAGGCACACGGGACTTATGTTGCCTACAGAAATATTTATCTGAGAGAACTGCCGACAAAAGAGCCATATACATTGAGTGATGAAGAAAAAAAACAAGGCTTCACATTATTATTTGACGGAACAAATATTGATCAATGGACAGGGAACACTACAGGTTATCTCGTGAAAGATGGCGCAGTAGAAGTGAGCCCAACAGATGGAAGTGTTGGAAATTTATATACGAAAGATGAGTTCTCGAATTTTGTTTATCGTTTCGAATTTCAGTTAACACCGGGAGCAAATAATGGCATCGGCATTCGAGCGCCATTGGAAGGTGATGCGGCTTATGTTGGCATGGAAATTCAGGTGCTCGACAATGAAGCGCCGATGTATAAAGATCTGCATGTTTATCAATATCACGGTTCAGTATATGGCGTTATTCCTGCGAAGAGAGGATTTTTATTGCCGACTGGTCAGTGGAACAAAGAAGAGATCATAGCGAAAGGAAATAAAATAAAAGTCACGTTGAACGGGACTGTGATTTTGGATGGTGATATCAAAGCCGCTTCAAAAAATGGAACGATGGATCATAAAGAACATCCCGGACTTTTGCGCACAACAGGTCATCTTGGGTTTTTAGGTCACGGCGATATTGTCCGATTCAGGAATATGCGGGTGAAAAAATTGTAGTCTTGTTTTTAAATCGAAATAATCTTTTTAAGCAGCAGTTGAAAAAATAAGCGATACAAAAAATTTCATATCATTAATGCTTTGTTTGTAATCGATATTATTATCTCCTTTTAAAATACATTTTTGTTCAACGCTGTGTTTTAATGCATCACTGATGTTTATAAGGAGGGAAGCTATTTTAGCAGAATTCATTTTTCTCACAGACTTTTCTTTGACGGATTTATCAATCAATTTTTTCAGGAATTGTTTTTCCTGTTTGATCATATCATCATACAACTCAAAAAAGCGGGGAAGTATGCTGTTCAAAGTCGCTGCAGACACCCGGTTCATGTTTAGCACGTTCGCATAGTAATTGAACCGTGATTGCATGTAGAACCAAATCTGGTTTTGGATTCCTTTTTTTGTCAGTGTTTTTTGCTGAAGCTGTGCTAAAAAATCTTTTCCTTCTTCAACAGCCGTCTCCAAAAAAACATCTTCTTTGTTTTTGAAATAATAATAAAGCGAAGCTTTATTAAGTCCAACCGCACGGGCAATATCATCAAGTGTGGTTTTGTCCAGCCCATATTTTGCAAAACACTGCATCGCCGCTTTGCCAATCTTTTTCTTGATAACTTCCTTCTTATTCATACCAATTCCGATTTTGACAATGCAAAGTAAAATAATAAAAAAATTATTTTTCAACTTTTTTATTAAAATAATTGAAAAATAGAATATTTTTAAAAACTGATTGCAGGATTTTGTTTTTGTGATTTTAACGTTTGCGATATGAAGGAAACAACTACATTGATAATAGGGGCAAGCATCTCAGGTCTGGCTTGTGCCGCCTCTCTGCAAAAAAAAGGAATTGAATACCTCATCATTGAAAAAAGCGCAGATATAGCGACTCCCTGGAGAAATCATTACGAACGGCTGCATTTACATACAACCAAACATTTTTCCAATCTTCCATATAAAAAATTTGCAAAGCAAATACCTAATTATCCAAGCAGGCAACAAGTGATTGATTATTTAGACGATTATAAAAAGTCTTTCGATATAAATCCCATTTTCAATACGGAAGCAAAATCAGTGTACAGGCAAGATGGTTATTGGATTACAGAAACATCCAATGAAACATTCAAATCGAAATTTCTCATCATGGCAACGGGGCCTTATGGTAAGCCAAGACCTGTTTCGATCGAAGGGATGGAAACATTTACTGGAAAAATTTTGCACAGCAGCGAATACAAAACAGGGAAAGATTTTTCCGGTCAGCAAGTGCTTGTTATTGGATTTGGAAATTCTGCCTGCGAAATTGCTATTGATCTTGTAGAACAGCATGCTAATACTTCAATGTCTGTTCGTTCTCCCGTGAATGTTATTCCGAAAGAAGTGTTTGGTATCTCTGTATTGCAGCTCAGTATTTATATGAGTAAGCTGCCGCCGCATATTGCAGACGCTATGAATGCGCCATTAATAAGATTGCTGGTTGGGGACATCAATAAATTGGGATTGAAAAAAAAATCATATGGTCCTTTTGTAGAAATCAGCCAATATCAAAGCATTCCATTGATTGATATCGGCACTATTGCCCACATCAAAAAAGGGAATATTAAAATTCTTGGGGAAATAAATTTTATTAATGGGAAGGCGGTGCATTTTAAAAATGGCATGACAAAAGAATTTGATGCTATTGTTGCTGGAATTGGCTACAATAAAAATGTCAGTATGTTCAAATATCTGGACAACGATCGTTTCGATGATTTGAATGTAAGTGTAAATAAACAAAAATATTTTGGAAAAGATGGATTGTATTTCTGCGGTTTTTGGATCAGCCCGACTGGAGCAATTCGTGAAATTGCCATGGATGCAAAAAAAATCGCGCAGGATATTATTGCTAAACATTAAATACATCATCGATAAAATATTTTTTGGAAAGAATGACGTACTTCAACGGATCTTAATGAGCTTAATATAACCGAGACTATTGCTTCAATCAAAAACCTAAACAACGCTTGTATGAGAACTTGCTATTTATGGATGCTTATTTTCTTTTTCATAATTGGTGCGGCTGATGCACAACAATTAATCAAAGGAAAAATAACAGATGGTTCAACACAACTTGGTTTGCCAGGTGTATCTGTGACTGTAAAGAATTCAGTAAATGGAGCTTTCACCGATCAAAGAGGAAGGTTTGAATTTCACACAAATGCCTCGCTGCCTATCACGCTAATTGTGTCTTCAATTGGCTATGAAACAAAAGAAATTCCGGTAACTGATGCAGCTCAGAAAATCGATCTTTCTTTAATGACTGCTTCTTCATTGGGGCAGGAGGTGGTAGTTTCAGCAAGCAGAACTGTTCAGAGAAAATTGACTTCACCTGTTACCATCGAACAGCTCAGCAATAAAGACATTCAAAATTCTCCGCAAATAAATTATATGGATATGATGCAAGGGTTGAGAGGAGTTGATGTCACTGTATCGAGTATCGGTTTTACAACAGTTACTACAAGAGGTTTTAATACCAGCGGCAACACCAATTTCACACAAATAGTAGATGGCATGGATAACCAGGCGCCGGGACTAAATTTCCCGTTAGGGACTGCCATTGGTTTAACACAATTAGATGTTGATAATATTGAATTGCTTTCAGGCGCTTCATCTGCATTGTATGGATCAAGAGGTTTGAATGGAACAATGGTAATGACAGGAAAAGATCCTTTCAAATATCAAGGCGTGAGCGTGTTGATCACGCAAGGCGTGAATCATATCAAAAGCAGCGGCAGCAATGATCCAGTAAATGCATCACCTTATTATGACTGGACAATTCGCTGGGGAAAAAAGATTAATGACAAACTTGCTTTCAAGATCAACGCACAATACACAAAAGCTGCTGACTGGGTGGCAACAGATACTGCGAACAAAAGCGGACCCGGAACAAAGTACACTGATCCAAATTATAACGGAGTTGATTATTATGGCAGTGCTACTTCTGTTGACATTTCCCCTTTTCTGCAAGGTGCGCTCGCGGGTGATCCTTCACTTGCGCCAATCGTGAATCCATTATTGAGCAATGGCCCTTATTATGTTGCGAGAACAGGTTATCAGGAACATGGTTATCTTGATAACAACGCCTATTTATTCAAAGCCAATGCAGAGATCAGGTATAAAATTTCTCCGACACTTGAAGCGATTGCTTCAGGAACTTTTGGAACAGGCAGTGTTGTTTATACAAATGATACAAGGTACCAGATCAAAGATTTTAAAGTGGGACAATATAGAATTGAACTAAAAGCCAACCGGTGGTTTTTTAGAGCATATACTACCACTGAAAATTCAGGGCACACACTTGTTGCAGGACCCACTGCGCAATATATTAATGAGGCATGGAAGCCGAGTTATGATCCTAACTCAGGTGATGGCTGGTATCCACAGTATACGACACAATTGCTCACATCACTTGCAACTGGTTCAAATCTCACTGATGCAAATCTTGCTGCACGCGCATTTGCCGATCAGGGCAGAGCGGAATTGGGAAGCGTTTTATTCAATCATTTAAAAGACAGTATTTCTTCCAAACCAATTTCTGAAGGCGGAACATTATTTTTAGACAGAAGCAAATTGTACAATTCAGAATTTCAATATAATTTTTCAGACATCATTAAATTCATGAAAGTGATAGCAGGCGTGAATTGGCGTTTGTATAGCCTGAACAGCAAGAACACTTTGTTTCCGGATGAAGGCAAGCCTATTGACGTAAATGAATACAGCGCTTATGTTCAGCTATCAAAAAAAATAATTGACAACAAACTTGACCTCAGTGCTTCTTTCAGGTATGATAAAAATTCATTGTTCACTGACCCAAAAGTCACATCACGTGCATCTGCTGTGTATGAGGTAGCGAAAGATAATTTCATTCGCTTCTCCTATCAAAATGCGTATAGTTTTCCATCGAACATACAAGCACTGCAAAACACATTGAACGGTTACAACAGTTATTCTTCCGGCGGATCAAATTTATTATTGAACGTGCATTATCATTTCGATCAATACCCGCCTTATACATTATCAAGTGTTATGGCTTATCAATATTCCGGCAATCCTGATTCGTTGCAGCGGTTTGTTTATAGTGATATAAAACCTGAATCGGTAAATTCATTTGAATTGGGCTATGCTACGCTAATCGGCAAACGCGTGATGATTGATGTGCTTGGATATTTTTCAACATGGAAAAATTTCATTGGCTATGCGGATGTAGCGAATACTCCGGGAACAAATGACCCGAATGCGTTTAAAGATCACAGCACTTATGTTGTATATAACATCGCTTTCAATGGTGCGCAAACTGTAAATACTTATGGTTATGCTGCAAGTGTCGGCGTTGACCTCACGCACAATTATCTTTTTAAAATAAATTACTATTCTGATTACCTTAAAAACAAAAACAACAGTCAGGTCAATAATTTCAATACGCCGCATTATCATGTGAACATGGAATTTGGCAACAGTGGCTTCGGAAATAAACAGGTTTGGTCATTCAGCACTTCACTGCGATATAAACCAGGTTATTTTTATGTCGTGTCAGGTGGATTAGCACAAGGCAACGTGCCAGCATCTGCTGTTGTTGATGCGCAAATCAGTTATAAATTACTGAAAGCACATAGCGGTATTCGTCTTGGTGGAACTAATATTTTCAACAAATATTATTCAACAGGTATTGCCAACCCAAATATCGGAGCTGTGTATTATGTGACGTACGCTTACAACATTTTTTAATTTATAAAACCAGATACAATGAAATACATGCATTATGCAATTTTGCTCTTAACTGTTTTCACGATTTGCGGGCTTTGTTCCTGTAACCAGCAAGCGCAAAACCAGGAAGGTTATAATACGCAGCTAAGTTTTTCTCCAGGCGATGAAAAAAAAATCATGGAAGCTTTTCTTTCTATCAAAGACAGTACAGAAATTTATTTGAAAGAAGGCAATTATAAATTTGATA
>DATGIX010000070.1:0-5143 GCA_035295505.1 Puia sp.
CCGGTGATCCTGAAAGAGAGTTTGAATCGGAAAGGCTTCGGCGTGGAATTCCATTGCTACATTCTGTTGTTGAAGATTTAAAGTATTTAGGAGAAAGATTTGGTGTTGAATGGTGATTTGATTTTTTGTTGTTAATTCAAGCTATGCCGATCTTACCAAAGCTATCACTATCTCTGAAATTTATGACTGAGTGAGCGTTCAGTAAACTTCAAAGTTTAAAAAATTTCTATTTCTCGCTGTAACCCGCTGCTGTTGGCTGTCAACACTTATCTTTGCACTCCAAAAAATTTGAGCGATGAAAATAATGAAATTCGGCGGCACATCTGTTGGCAAGCCGGAGCGCATGCATCAGGTAAGTGAATTGATCACAAAAGAATCGGAACCCAAAATTGTTGTGCTTAGTGCATTAAGCGGCACTACCAATTCATTGGTTGAAATCGGAAATTCAATTGCAACAGGTGAAAGAGAACAGGCGCGAAAGCAAATTGAAAAATTAGAAACACATTATCAGTCTTTCATAAAAGAACTGGTGAAGGAAGAAAAACATTATGCAAAAGCAAAAGCAATCATTGCTGAGCATTTTGAATTTCTCACCATCATCTTAAAAATTTCTTTCAGTGAGGCGTTGAGCAAAGACATACTTGCGCAAGGAGAATTATTATCAACAAAATTGTTCAGCGTTTATCTCGACGAAAAAGGAATTGATCACGTGCTGCTTCCGGCGCTTGAATTCATGAGCATCGATGGGAATGATGAGCCACAGATTGGAAGCATCAAAGTGAAGCTCAGCCAATTGTTGAAAAAGCATAAAAGCAAAAGTTTATTTATCACGCAAGGATATATCTGCCGCAATGCAAAAGGAGAAGTTGATAATTTAAAAAGAGGCGGCAGCGATTATACTGCATCGCTTGTTGCTGCGGCAATCAATGCATCGGTTTGCGAAATTTGGACTGACATTGATGGTATGCACAACAATGATCCTCGTGTAGTGAAAAAAACGGTAGCTATTGAGCAATTGAGTTTTGAAGAAGCAGCAGAGCTTGCTTATTTCGGTGCGAAGATCTTGCATCCTGCATCAATATGGCCGGCGCAATTTTATAAAGTGCCCGTGAAGTTATTGAACACGATGCAACCCGAAGCAAAGGGAACTTTGATTGTTCAGGAAGCCGGATCAGTTGGTGTGAAAGCAGTTGCTGCAAAGGATGGAATAGTTGCTATTAATATCAAGAGCAGCCGCATGCTTTTAGCTTATGGTTTTCTGAGAAAGATTTTTGAAGTGTTTGAAAAGTATCGCACGTCAATTGATATGATCACTACTTCAGAAGTTGCTGTGTCGGTAACAATAGAAAACACACCTCATCTGAAAGAAATCATCAAAGAGCTTGAGCCATTCGGCACCATTGAAACGGAAGACAATCACACTATCGTCTCCATTGTCGGTAATGAAATTGCTGAGACAAAAGAAGTATTAAGCAAATTATTTACTGCACTTATTCCTGTTCCTGTTCGTATGGTGAGCTATGGTGGCAGCAAGCATAATGTTTCTTTGCTTGTTCCTTCATCTTACAAAACGCAAACTTTGCAATTGCTGAATAAAGGTTTGTTTGGGTTGGAATAAAATAGTTGATTGGAAATTCTATAAAATGATTTTGATTTTATAAACCTTAATCATGGAAAACAAAACAAAAATTATTATTACGCGCAAATCAGAGCGTCTCAACAGGCTTCGCTCAATCAAAATTTTAATAGACGGGATAGAAGCCGGTTCTATTAAAAAATGGTTCATCGGAGGAATTTATTGTTGTTCCGGCTGCACATAAAGTACAGTGCAAATTAAGCTGGTATTATAGCTCTGAATTTGATGTCAATATCCGACAGGACGAGATCGTTTATCTGAAAATAAAGAGTTCTTTAAATCTATATTGGCCATTATACTTTTTGCTTTTAGGAGGAGTATTTGTAAGTTTTCTTTACAGAGGTCGTCAGGCAGAAAAACCCGAATGGTTATTATGGGCACAAATATTTATGATATTCCCTTTTGCGCTCTATTCATTATACTTCCTTTCTTTAGGTAGGAAAAAATATTTTACAATCACAGAAGATTTGGATAACGTGTTTGCGAAATGACAGGCTTTATATTAATAACAATTAAGGCAAATCTAAAAGATGCATCATTTTTTTATCTGAATTATTCACCCGACAGTCAATAATATTTTTCCGAAGGCTTGTTTTTTGGTTCTTTTGCAACATAAATATTGTGTTCTCCAAAATCATTTATCATGAAACAGCTATTGTTTTTCTTGCTAACCTCATTTATTCTTGCGAACATAGATATCTATGCGCAAAAAGAAAGCGGTTGGGAAAGTCTTTTTGACGGCAAAACACTCAATGGCTGGAAAAGATTGGCAGGAACTGCAGATTACAAAGTAGAGAACGGAAATATTGTTGGCAAAACTGTTGTCAATTCAGGAAACACATTTTTAGTCACTGAGAAAGAATACGCCGATTTCGTTTTAGAACTTGACATAAAGGTAGATGACACTACATCCAATTCGGGCGTGCAATTAAGAAGTCATTTTGATCCGGATGGATATGAAGGTAAAGGAAAGGTTTATGGCTATCAATTTGAAATAGATCCATCTTCACGCAGATGGAGCGCCGGTATTTATGATGAAGGAAGAAGAGATTGGCTCTATCCCGCATCGCTTAATGAAAAATCACAAAACGCTTTTAAGTTAGGGGATTACAATCATGTGAAAATTGAATGCATCGGTCATGAAATAAAAACGTGGTTGAATAATGTTCCTGTCGCTTATTTGGTAGATACGTTCGATGCAAAAGGTTTTATTGGCCTGCAGGTTCATGGAATTGGCAACAATGAAAAACTTGCAGGGGAAAAAATCTATTTTAAGAACATACGAATTAAAACAAATAATATTAAGCCGACCCTTTTCCCTAAAGGGATTTATGTTTTGAATAATATCCCCAACAATTTGTGTGCTTATGAAACAGAAAGTGGATGGAAACTTTTATTTGACGGCAAAACAAGCAGCGAATGGAAAGGCGCTTACAAAGATGGCTTTCCGGAAGTTGGCTGGAATGTGAAAAACGGAACGATGAACGTAAACGAAGAAGAAGGTAAAGAAGGTGGCGTTGGCGGAGATATTGTTTCGACAACTGAGTATAGCGCATTTGATCTTTCATTCGAATTCAAATTAACTCCCGGTGCAAATAGTGGTGTCAAATATTTTGTAACACTGAGTGAGCATAACACAGGTTCTGCAATTGGATTGGAATATCAGTTGCTCGATGATTCACTTCATCCTGATGCGAAACTGGGAAGAGATGGAGATCGTACGCTGGCATCGTTGTACGATTTAATAAAAGCGAACAAACAAAAGCGTTTCATCCATCAGCCTGGTGAGTGGAACATCGGAAGGATAATTGTTTATCCAAACAATCATGTTGAACATTATCTAAACGGAGTGAAAGTTTTGGAATATGAACGTGGCTCAAAAGAATTTGAAGCTCTTGTTGCTATAAGCAAATACAAAGTCTGGGATCATTTCGGAGAAGCAAAGCAAGGTCATATTTTATTACAGGATCATGGTAATAATGTAAGTTTCCGGAGCATTAAAATCAGAAATCTATAACCACGATTTTAACCTGATTTGTCTTATTAACCTGACCGGAGTAAAAGTAATCAGGCGAATCAGAATAATCAGGCTAAAATCATAGTTCAGACAATTTTCGGTTCCCAGCCATTCTCATATTCTCTTCTCCACAATTTCATCGCAGCGTCATCATTCAAAATACGCCCATTCGATGAATCGCAATGCAACGTTCTTCCTGTACGTTGAGAAATATTTGCAAGATGACATAACAACACACTTTTCTGCGCTTCATCAACCGGGGAATTCAATTTAGCTTCGCCTCGGATTGTTTTTACAAAATTCTCGAAATGATATAAGTCGAGATTTCCTGTTGCGCTGATCGGGTTCGTAGGATCTGCGGCAGTTTCCGGTTTCACTTCTTTCACCAATTTATTTTTCTCATCATAAATTTTATAATCACCACCACCAAGATTTACTAATGAACCTTTATCACCATAAACAATAAACCCTCTTCCTGCGCCTTCAATCGGGAAAATATTACAGCTTCTCCCTTCCCATGAAATGGATTTCGTATCACCAAATTCAAAACTTGCAACCTGCGTATCCGGTGTTTGCCAATCATCTTTGAATGCATATCGCCCACCTGTAGAAACAACTTTGGTAGGATAATCGACTCCGAGAAACCAGCGACAGCAATCCACTTCATGTGTCCCATTATTGCATGCTTCACCTGTTCCCCAATGCCAGAACCAATGCCAATTGTAATGAACAAGATTATCCTGATATTCTTTTCTCGGCGCAGGTCCTTGCCACAATTCAAAATCTAACGTTGATGGCACAGGGATTTTTTTTCCAACACCAATTGATTTTCTATTATTCGCATACCACGCTTTTGCAAAATAGGCATTGCCGATAATTCCGTCTTTCACTTGTTTCACTGCATCAATCAGTGTTGGCATTGACCGGCGCTGGTTGCCCATTTGAATATGCTTTCCATATTTATGCAAAGCCTGTGCAAGCAATTCACCTTCATAGGGATTTTGCCCGCAAGGTTTCTCCACATACACATGCTTGTTATGTTGCACGCCCATGATTGCAGCCGGCGCGTGCCAGTGATCAGGTGCAGCAATGATCAATGCATCAAAATCTTTTTGTAATAATAATTTACGAATGTCTTTATACACTATCGGTTTTCTCGGCGCATCTTTCAATGCGTCCAATCCATTTTGGATTGCTTTATCTTCCACATCACAGATATATGCCACTTCCACATTCGGCAATTGCGAATAACATTTTGCCAGATAATTTCCGCGGCTGTTCACGCCCATCACCGCAACGATCACTTTATTGCTCGGCGCATTTTTACCAAACACCGGAAAATTAATGATCGTCAATCCCGCCGATGCCAGCGAAGCATTCTTTATAAAATCTCTGCGTTGCATAATTTTTTTCTTAAAGATAGAATTAAGCTACGAGCCGTGAGCTTTTAGCTGTGAGCATTTTTGCCTCGAAGCTCTTCGCTCAAAGCT
>DATGIX010000071.1:0-9536 GCA_035295505.1 Puia sp.
ACGGAATTGCTCACTAATTATGGAGAAATTGGCGGCGTGTGGTTTGATGGTTATTGGGACCAAACTGCACCGGAAGGTTCTTCTGATAGAAGTTCGCGCATTGACTGGAAACTGGATGAAATTTATGCGCTCATTCACAAATTGCAACCGCAATGTTTGATTGGCAACAATCATCACATGACGCCGTTTCCGGGAGAAGATTTTCAAATGTTTGAACAGGATTTGCCGGGTGAAAACAAATCTGGTCTCAGCTTTCAGGAAATATCTTCAAAAATGCCGTTGGAATCATGCATCACGATGAACGATTCATGGGGCTTTAATATCACTGACAGAAATTATAAATCTGCTCCTGATTTAATTCATTTGCTCGTGAAAGATGCTGCGCTCGGTGCTAACCTTTTATTGAACATCGGGCCGCTCCCTAACGGAGATATACAACCGGATTTTATCGAAAGATTAAACGCGATGGGTGATTGGATGAAGACATACGGAACAACCATTTATGGAACCCGTGCCGGATTCATCAAGCCTCAGCCATGGGGAGCTGTAACTGAAAAAGATAATAAAGTTTACCTGCACATTTTTAAATACGACGGAGACAAATTTTTTATTAAAGTGCCGTATAAAATAAAATCGGTGAAAGAATTCGCGAATAATAAAATATTGAAGTTTCAAATGCTTCCTGATAACTATTTGATGATTGATTTGAAAGGGATTGATTTGAACACTATTGATACTGTTCTTGAAATAGAAACAGCAAAATAATTTGTTCATTGTGATAATTTCTATCGCAAATCAGCGCTGAATAAAATCTTCAGGAAAATTTCAATGCATGGCTTTCAGAACAGAGTTGAAAAGCAGCAAAAAAGAATAAACGAAGCCAAGAAGGAAACAGCCAAAAATCGTGAGCTTTAAAAATACTTTGCTGGAGGAGTTGAACTTAAGTTCAGGATTTGTTTTCATGTTGGGATATTGACGATTAATAAGGGTATTGAGTACAAAATACTTGTCAAAACTTTTATTTACAACGGAAAATTACTTAGGATTATTGCGATTTTGGCTTTTTGCCTGCGACACTTTTGTGTAGTTCTCGTAATAAAACAAATAATATTGACTATTCACCATTGACCATTCACTATCTCACCAAGTCCTAAAATGCCCTTTGCCAAAAACCCATTCGGGCGTATAAATTGTTTCGTCACTCAATTCAAACCAAGGGCTTAGTTTTTTATTCACCGGATTAATGACAATATGAATATCCTGAGCTGGCATATAGCTTTGGGCTAATAAGAAAATCTTTTTCCCTGAATTGTTCACGGCAACATCGACTACCATCATCGCGTGACCCGGAGAACCGCCTTGAATAAGAACGTCACCGGGCTGAAGTTCATTGATGGCTTTTATTTTTTTCAGTTGCTTTTCAAGTGATAACGTGCCGCACATAGCAAACACATTGTCGAGATAATTATCAAAATGTTTTCTGTCAGTAATCGAACCCAATTTATAAGCATGATGATTGTTATCCTGAAAAATAATTTCATCAAATCTTTTTTGAGCATACAAATATTCTGCCCCTAATCTCATTACAGCATCAGCGCATTGCTGCAGGTCTTTGTTTCCAACTGAAATATCAATCACTGCAAATTGTGCTGACTGATTTTTTTTCGGAACGCCATTGTACAAATAAACTGTTTTGCTTTTTTTGAGCGATAAATTTCTCAGCCATTCGGCAAATGAATTTTTATCTGTTTCGACTCTTGAATAGTCTTCAGGCAACGGAATATTGCAGATAGACGCATAAGGATTTGTCTGTGAAAATAATGGCTTCGAAAGGGCACAAAAAATCGACAAAATAATTGTCATGCGCAGGTTCGGTTTCATATTGTTATTTTTGAGGGGAAATAGGAGTTAGATTCTGTTGAATATTTTTTCCATAACAAAAGATTGTTAAAACGCATGTCCAACATTCTGATCATTGATGATGAAAAAGCAATCCGCAAAACATTGGGTGAAATCCTTTCTTACGAAGGATACAAAATTGATGAAGCCGGCGATGGCGAAGAGGGACTGAAAAAATTTAAGGACAAAGAATATGATGTGATCCTTTGTGATATTAAAATGCCAAAGATTGATGGCATTGAGTTTTTAGAAAAAGCAAAAGAAAGCAATGCAGATATTCCTATTATCATGATTTCGGGCCACGGTAATATTGACACTGCTGTTGAGGCTGTGAAGAAAGGGGCTTATGATTTTATTTCGAAACCGCCAGACCTGAACAGGCTTCTTATTACCATTCGCAATGCGATGGATAAGACGAGCCTTGTTACAGAAACAAAAGTGCTGAAAAGAAGGATAAGCAAAGTGCAGGAAATGGTTGGAGCTTCTATTCCAATCCAGAAAATAAAAGAAACAATTGATAAAGTAGCACCTACAGATGCCCGCATTTTAGTGACCGGAGAAAATGGCGTTGGAAAGGAATTGGTGGCACGTTGGGTGCATGAAAAAAGTGCTCGTGCCAGCGGGCCTTTGGTTGAAGTGAATTGTGCAGCTATTCCCGGCGAGCTTATTGAAAGCGAATTGTTCGGTCATGAAAAAGGTTCTTTCACTTCTGCGTTGAAACAGCGCATCGGGAAATTTGAGCAGGCGAATGGCGGAACATTATTTTTGGATGAGATAGGAGATATGAGCCTGAATGCACAAGCGAAAGTACTTCGTGCCTTGCAGGAAGGGAAGATAACACGCGTTGGTGGCGACAAAGATATTAGTGTTGATGTTCGTGTGATTGCCGCGACTAATAAAGAATTGCTCAAAGAGGTAGAAGAAAAAATGTTCCGCCTAGACTTATATCATCGGCTCAGCGTTATCATCATTCATATCCCATCTCTGAATGAAAGAAAAGATGACATCCCGCTGCTTGTCGATAAATTTCTGAGCGATATCTGCATTGATTATGGCATCGCAAAGAAAGCAATTGATGATGATGCTATCAAAGCACTGCAATATCACAATTGGACAGGAAACATCCGCGAACTTAGAAATGTGGTTGAACGCCTCATCATCCTTTCTGGAAAAACAATCACGAAAGATGATGTGGAAAGTTATGTACTGCCGAAAAAGTTGTAAGTATAACCGCCGAAATTCCATAAAATTTTATAAGTAGTAAGTTGAGTAGCTAACTGCCGACTGAAAACTGCGGACTGCCAACTGTTTTATCAAAACTTTCATAGCTAATATTTTGGTTCGACGATTATTATGGTATTTTTGCGCTGCTTAAAAAATCGATAATGAATTCTACAGATGTTTTGTACTTAGTGCTGATAGCTTTAGGACTTAATTTATTGCCTGCAATCGGGTTATATGGAATGTTCCGCAAAGCAGGCATTCCCGGCTGGAAAGCGTTTATCCCTTACTATAATATTTGGGTAATGCTGGAAATTGCGCAGCGGCCTATGTTTTGGTTTTTTCTTCAGTTTATTCCTATTATCGGATGGTTTATTACCATTGGCATTCTTATCGAGTTTGTAAAAACTTTCGGGAAGTTCAGGTTTTATCAACATGCGCTGACTGTTTTTTCAATTGGCCTATACTTTGCTTACATCGGATATAATAAAAAAGACAAATTTATTGGTGTTGAAGCTGCGAAAAAACATAAGAAATCCTCTGCCCGTGAATGGATCGATGCTGCAGTGTTTGCTATTGTTGCTGCAACTATTATCCGCACATTTGTTTTCGAAGCTTACACTATCCCGACAGGCTCCATGGAAAAAACTTTGCTCATCAACGATTTTTTATTCGTGAGCAAGTTTAGTTATGGACCGCGCATTCCTAACACACCTTTAGCTGTTCCTTTTGTTCACCATACATTGCCTTTTGTGAATGCCAAATCTTATGTGGAGTGGATTAAAATTCCTTATACGCGTTGGTTCCCATCTCCGGTTAAAAGAAATGATGTGGTGGTATTTAATTTCCCTGCCGGTGATACAGTTATTAATAAAGATGAATTTCAATCTGCAGATCCATATTATGATGTTTGCCGGAGGCTTGGCAATGGCAATATTGATATCGGCAGGCAAGTGGTGATGAACGATCCGGATGATTATCCATTGATCATGAGGCCGGTTGATAAGCAGGAGAATTATATTAAAAGATGTATTGCTATTGCCGGTGATACTTTGCAGATCAAAGATCAGATAGTTTATATCAATGGTCAGGCAACAGCATTGCCTCCTAAATCCGAAACTTATTATTATGTAGAAACCGGAGGTCAGCAGTTAGATGAGACTGTGATGAAAGAAGAGTACGATATTGATATCAATAACACAGATGAATTCCAGCAAGGAGGTTCAGGCAATAATAAATTCAGGATATTGCTTACTTCAAGGGCAAAAGATAAAATGCTGAAAAGCGGACTGGCAAAAAGCATAGTTGCGGAAATGGATACATCTTTGGTGACAGGCAAAGTATTTCCCTGGGATAACTTACATCGTTGGACGGTTGATGAATTCGGTCCGATTTGGATTCCAAAAAAAGGAGCAACGTTGACACTTACAGACCAGAACTTTCCTGTTTATGAAAGAGCGATCAGGACTTATGAAAAAAATAAATTGGAAAAGAAGGACGGGAAATTTTTTATCAATGATCAGCAAACAAATCAATATACTTTCAAAATGGATTATTTCTGGATGATGGGAGATAACCGCCACGGTTCGCAGGATTCCCGTTACTGGGGCTTCGTTCCTGAAGATCATGTCGTAGGGCAGGCATCATTAATATGGATGAGCTGGGACAAAGGGATCAGATGGAGCAGGATGTTCAATAAAATAAAATAATCAGCAAATGTGAAGATTTGCAAATATGTGACTGATAGAAATCCTTCTGGTTTTTCAGAAGGATTTTTTATTACATTTATTTCATGAACAAAGAAGAATATAAATTTTCTTATAAAGTTTTTGATTCAATAGAAGAGCTCCCGAAAGAAGACGGGGTGCTCTTGAATCAAGCAAGAAAAGAAACTAAAAATTCTTATGCTCCATATTCACGGTTTCGTGTAGCCGCAGTTGGAAGATTATCAAATGGTGAAATAATTACCGGCACTAATCAGGAAAACGCTTCTTACCCTGCCGGTATTTGTGCTGAAAGAGTGTTATTATCATCAGCATCATCGCAATATCTGGGAGTAGCGATTGAATCAATCGCGATTACTTATGACAATGAAAATGGCGAAAGCAATCGTCCCATTTCCCCCTGCGGCATTTGCCGTCAGTCTTTGCAGGAATATGAGCATCGCCAGCATTCAGCGATCAGGCTAATTCTCGGCGGCATGAACGGAAAAATTTATATTATTGATAGTTCTTCTTCGTTGATGCCTTTAGCTTTCACAAGCGATGATCTGAAATAATATTTTGTTGTAAATATTTTTGATTGCTTATATTTATTTTCCGATAGTTCAGATAGCCTTTCTTGTGACAAAGTTTTTTCACCGCTTCTCTTTTCTAAAACAATCATCATGGCTCAGGTTTCTACATCGCAACGTCTTTATTCATTAGATGCGCTCAGAGGTTTCGACATGTTCTGGATAATGGGTGCAGAAGATATTTTTCATTCACTTTCAAAATCAACCGGATCGCCTTTTTGGGGAGCAATTGCCAATGAACTCACGCATCCTGACTGGAACGGTTTTCATTTTTATGATCTGATATTTCCACTTTTTCTTTTCATCGCCGGAGCTGCGACTCCTTATTCAGTCGGAAAAGAATTGGAAAAAGGCGTTCCAAAAAATAAATTACTGCTGCGCGTGATCAGGCGTGGATTAATACTTGTGCTGTTAGGTATTATTTATAACAATGGGCTTCGCATTCATCCGCTTTCTGAAATCCGTTTCGGCAGCGTGCTTGGAAGGATTGGGCTTGCTTATATGTTTGCGAATATCATTTATCTCTACACGAAGCAACTTGGCCAGGTTATCTGGTTCTTTGTTTTGATTATCGGTTATTGGTTACTGTTAAAATTCACTTCAGCTCCAGGTTTTCCTAAAGGTGATCTCACCATGCAGGGAAATTTTGCTTCTTATATCGACAGGATGATCCTCCCGGGAAGATTATATCTTGGCATTCATGACCCTGAAGGATTGATGTCGACAATACCTGCAATAGGGACCGGTTTGCTCGGGATAATGACCGGTAGTTTTTTGAAAACAAATCCGATGACACAAACGAAAAAAGTTTTGTGTCTTTTGATTACCGGAATTGTTTTTATTTTATTAGCTCATTTATGGAATCTGGATTTTCCGATCAACAAAAATTTATGGACGAGTTCTTTTGTACTGAACGTTGGCGGATGGAGCTTGCTTTTGTTAGGAATCTTTTATTACATCATTGATGTTCGCGGATATCAGAAATGGGCCTTCTTTTTCAGAGTGATCGGAATGAACTCGATTCTGATTTATATGTCTGAACGTTTTATTAATTGGGAATATTCTAACAATGCCTTCTTTCAATGGCTTGGGCAATTGGTGGGCGATCCTTTCAATATAGTAGTAATGGCATGCACTTTTGTTGCGCTGAAATGGCTGTTTTTATATTTCATGTATTTGAAGAAAGTCTTTTTGCGCGTCTGACGATAGCATTTAACACAATTTTTATTTCCTTTTTTGTCGCTTTTTATATTTCTCTGCGTCTTATTAGTAAGACCTAAATCTTACTATATGGCAAAAACATCTACACAACAGGAAATATTGATACTCACGGGAACCAGTTTTTCATCAAGGCAGTTTATTGAGAAGGACAGCTCTTCAAAGAAAAATAATTTTACAGAAAGAGAACAACTCGAAGAAGCTTGCTGGAGCGGCTTGTTGCCAGACCTCCTTCCTGAGATCTGCAAGCAGCCGGATGCTGAGCATAAAATTTATTTGTGGCAGATAAAAGAAGCTGATGCATTTATCGAACTTGAATTGAGCGAGTTCCCTGAAAAAACTGACAGCTATTTTTCTATAGACCCATATAACTTCATGAAAGAAAAAAATTACAATTAACAAGTGAATGGTCAATAGTGAATAGTGAGTGGTGAATTCAAAACTTCAATTATAAAGATCCTGGATTCACTAATTCATTATTGACTACTCACTATTGACCATTCAATATCAACATTCCAATTCAACGTCCGTTTCTGCATAACCAACACATGTCAGCACCAATCCGTTTTTTAAATCATTATCAGTAAGCACTTCATTATTGCTCATTATTATTTTCCCCTGAACGCATTTCGCTACACAGCTTGCGCATCTTCCCGAACGGCAGCTATAAGGAAGCTGAATGTTTTTGTCAAGTGCTGCCTGTAAAATGCTTACAGGATAAGCCGCATTGATTTCGAAAACTTCTTTATTGTAATGAATGGTTATTTTTTTGGGCGACGAATCAGCAATCAAAGGAGGGGGTGGGATAAAATCAATGGTGAAGTTTTCTTTCTTAATATGCTCATCATCAAAGCCCATCCATTTTAATGTGAACTGCGCCATGCGCATAAAAGACAATGGACCACAGAGATAGAAAAAAGCCTTTTTTTCTTTACTAATATTTTCTTCAACTATTTTTTCTAATAAAAAATTATTCAGCTTTTGCGGATGATGCTCTTTTTGTTCCGGCTTGCTCAAAAAATTTATCCATTTAAAGCGAGATGAATTTCTTTGTTCGATCGCTTCAAGCTGTCGTTTAAATATAATATCATCTTCATGATGATTTTGATAAACAAGAACCATTTTGTTCGAAGGTTCTTCTTTCAATATTTTTTTTATCAAAGAAAAGATAGGAACAATGCCACTTCCTGCGGCAATCAGAAAATATTGTTTTCCCAAATCCGGCTTTGAGTCGATGACAAATCTTCCCGCGGGATAAATGGATGTCAGCATATCACCCACCTTCACATGGTCTGTTAAATGTCTCGAGATTTCGCCATTAGGTGTTCGCTTCACGCAGATAGAAATATGCTCATCAACATCCGGTGTAGCGGAAATAGAGTAGGAGCGCCGTATTTCATCATTTCTATGCTCAAAAATAAGAGTGAGGAATTGCCCTGCTTGGTAAGGTATAGGAATGCCTGACTTATTTTGCAATATTAAAGTATAAGCATCCTTCGATTCTCTGACTTTTGCAATAACATTCCATAAAAGTCTTTCCATCTTGAAAGTTAAAGGTTTTGTTCAATCGGTTATATTAAAAACCTTGTTTAAACAATAAATCACCCTGTTACATTAACAATTCATCGGTTTAATTGGCTCATTTCCCATTCATCAAATAGAGCTTATTTAAAAATTTGCTCACAGTTAATTCTCTTTATATTTGAAACTTAGTTTTAATATAAACTCCTAATAATGCTATCTGGACGTTTACACTACACATGGGCAATTCTTTTTATTGGTTTTTTTTTAGTTGCGTGCAAAAGTAAAGTAGACCCCAACAATGCCCCTAAAGCAGCGCCACCTCCGATTGTTGATGTGCTGGTTGCTTCCAATCAAAGTATTAGTAATGAAATTCAGGCAAACGGAACTGTTGTTGCCAATGAGTATGTTGAGCTTCATCCTGAAGCCAGTGGCAGGCTCATTTTTCTGGATGTTCCGGAAGGCAAATATGTTACTGCCGGAACTATCATTGCCCGAGTGAATGATGCTGACCTGAAAGCACAGGTCGAGAAAAGTAAAGTGCAGCTTGACCTTGCACAAAAAACCGAAGACCGTTACAAGCAATTGCTTGCAGTGAACGGTGTCAATCAAAGTGATTATGATGCTGCGCTTAATGCAGTGAATGGTTTCAAAGCAGACATTGATTATAACCAGGCGCTGCTTGAAAAGACCGTTCTGAAAGCCCCTTTCAACGGAATTATTGGTCTGAGGCAGGTGAGTCTCGGTGCTTATGTTTCTCCCACTACTTTGATCGCAACATTACAGCAGTTAGATAAAATAAAAATTGATTTCACATTGCCGGAAACATACAACCCGATAATCAAAAAAGGTGCTTTTGTGGATGTTGAAACCGATGCTACAGGAAACACAAGAAGCAAAGCAGAAATCATTGCAGTGGAGCCACAGATCAACCAAGCTTCCCGAAACATAATAGTGCGTGCAGTTCTTCAAAATGCAAAAGCCAACCCCGGCGGATTTGTGAAGGTGCATGTGAATGCGGGAGTTGACAAGAAAGCAATCATGATCCCGACCAATTCTATTATCCCGGATGATAAAAATAATCAGATTATTGTTGTAAAGAATGGCAAAGCTTCGTTCGTGAATGTGAAAACCGGTGTGCGCAAAGCTAATAATGTGGAGATAACAAGCGGTTTGAATGCAGGTGACACAGTTGTAGTAACGGGGGTCCTTTTTGTGAGACCCAAAATTGAAGTGCAGGTGCGTAGTGTAAAAACGCTGGAACAATTTGCTGCATTGAATAACAACACTAACAATAATGAATAACCGCTTTTATAAAACGCTATAATGTAAGTACAGGTAAAGCCGCTGCTTTTGAAACATACATACAAAACTTTAAGAACCG
>DATGIX010000072.1:0-6937 GCA_035295505.1 Puia sp.
TTATCAGTGAAGGGTTGATTGGCAGCAGAAGAAAGATCAATGATAGATAGCCGTCTATGGCCAAATGCGATGCCGTCTTCTACAAAAAAACCATCTGCATCCGGGCCCCGATGCGCAACTGCATCCGTCATTTTTTTGATGACAGCCTGATCACGGGATGAATTTTTAAAATGTACTATACCGGTAATACCGCACACAAAACTTAATTTTTATTTTTTTTCTGCGACATCTCTTTATATAACGTAGCATATTGTTCTGCCACTGAATCAAGCGAAAAACGCTCAACATTTTCAAAGCCTTTCTGAATTATTGATTCTCTGTAAGCCTTATTATTAACGATTTGAAGAATTCCCTTTTTAATAGATGCGCTGTCAAAACAATCAACAAGACAAGCTCCTTCTCCTGCAATTTCTTTCATCGGAGAAATATTGCTTGTCAATACAGGCCTGCCAATTGCCTGAGCTTCTATGATCGGAAGGCCGAAGCCCTCATAGGTGGATGGGAAAGCCACCATATCACAGCTTTTATATTTTTCGATCAACTTTTCACGGCTGAGGTTTTGCGTTTGTTCATACCGTATATTCTGCGTTTCCAACTTTAAAATTTGTTGACTGCTCAATGATCCAATAATATCTAAAATTGAATTGCTGCCTTCTAGTGCATCGATTAATCTTTCAAGGTTTTTATTTGGTGTGGTGCCAATAAAAAGGATCCTAGGAAAGGAGGCATTAAATTCAAATGGGAATTTTGTGAAGTATGGGTCGACAAAGTTTCCTATTATTTTTATTTTCTTTTGGTCGCAATTGGTGAAGTGAACCAATTCTTTAAAAGTGTTTTCTGAAATAACAGTTATTGCGTCTGCCTTTTTTGTTGGCAAGTCATACCAAAGCCATTTGATGATTTTATAGCGAAACGTCGCTGGTGAATACCTCCTGAGCAGCACACAATCATGGATTGTAAGGATGTTTACATTTTTTTTGCTGCAACCAAGTATGCCGTAATGAATATCTCCCGTAATGTGATTGATGGTTCCCTGATTTTTTCTTACAAAAAAAATATTAGCAAGAATGGATTGCAGTTTGCTCACATGAGGAACTTCTTTTTCCTCAATTACTATTTCCTGAGAATGTGTTGAATTGATTTTGCGGGAAATCTCCTTAAAAAGTTTTTCTATGCTAAAATAGCCAGGCAATGAATGACGGTAAAAAAACAAGATTTTCTGCATCAAAGGTCAATCCTGAAGGCAATCCTGAAAGCACGAAATATAACCCATGTAAAAATCAATGCTTTTATGAGTGATCCCATGGTTGTCAGCAAATCAGTCTCCACCCCTATTGCATAGAAAAACATGAATGGTATCCACAAAATGATAGTAGGCCTTTTTTCCGCAAATTTCAAAATCTGGTATATAATAAAATTGAAAAAGGCACCATAAAAAAACATAAAAATGATTCCACCAACGACATCAAAATTTGCATACGCTTCGCCAAGAGGGCCAATATTCATACTATACCCTTTAATCTCATAGCCCCAGAATCTTTTGAGGTTGGCGAGCCCACCAGCTTCGGGCTTGTCGGGCCATAGAAACCTTGGAACGATTGCTGCAGCTACAGATTGCCAGATTGTTTCGCCATAAGCAAAATCGAATTGCGAAGGCACTTTATACATGGTAGTACCGACTAGCCATCCCTGGTTCATTCGAACAGCCATGAAGAATGATTTTTCAGGGTCAAACATATTGGAAGGATTGCTGATCCTGTCTCCAACCAACTCAAAATAATAAGAAACATCTGCGCCACCCTGCTCAGCCCATACCTTCTTTCTATAATCCGATTTAACCGATTGCAACAGCAACACGATATATAACCCGATCACAGTAATTACCAGTTTTATATAAAATTTGATATTCCTGCCGAGCAAAATTAAAACTACTGTGCATGCAAGCATAAAAACCATATCGCCAAACATTCCGGTCGCAAGCGACTGCCCCACCATCAAAGCAATAACCAACGGTGTAATAATTCTTTTATATTTATTTGGTGAGTACAAAACATAAAAAACTCCTACAAAAGTCAAATGATCAAGAAGGTAGAATACCTGCTGAAGGCTTTTAGGCGAAAGGAAATCCAGAATTCCAGAGATGAGCCCAACCATAATCAATGCCAATCCTAAAGACGATTTCTTCTCCAGCACTTTTTTCATATTATCGATATACAACTTCGGGTTTTTGTTCAAACTGGACTGCTTGCCAATCCTTATCCTAAGCCCCAATGCCATTGCAGCAATCGCCGGTGTAACAAAAGAAAAGTATTCATCTGATGAGACGAACATATATTTTACCCATAAGCGAGCTAGTGCATTTTCTTTCGGATATACATGATAGAAAATTATAGTTACCACCAGGCATGTCATCGCTGCCATGATAATTGCAAGGTCCATGACCACAATCTTGTTTCCGAGGTTGTTCAAAAAGCTGAACAAAAAGTAAACTGAAAAGGCAACTGAGATGCTTTCCCATACTGTCAAACTGGTAAACTGCAGAAAAATAACAAACGTCAGAACAAATGATATGCCCAGAAAAGCCTTCATGATTTATTTTGTTGTTTGCTTTTTTGTAGCATAAAGCATAAAAAAACCTTTAGTGAGAATGCCTTCGACTTCTTTTAAGTCTTTCAGCGATTCATCAAAATAAAACAATTTGTAGCCCATTTCTCGTAAAATTCTCTGAGAATCTCCAACAGCTATCCCTTTTGCTTTGCTTTCTGCCCAATCAACAAATTCAAAAAGTATGTCGGGGGAATCCTCGCTTGACAATAATTCTGTTGCGCCTTTGAAAACATGATATTCATATCCTTCAACATCAATCTTAATCATATCAACTTTACTTATCTGAAACTCTTTTATCAAGCTGTCGATTTTAATAGTGTTGACTTTAACAACCTTGTCTGTAAAAACAGGAGACAATGACCCGGTACCAAATTTTAGGTCTGATGAATAAAAATTAACCTCTTCATTGTCTGAATAAAAAAGAACTTTATTAATGAGCTGAACATTTTGGACATTGTTCCTCGAAATGTTTTTCTGAAGATAAGTAAATATCCATGGCGCAGCCTCCACACATATTGTTTTGATATCTTTTCTTTTTTGATGAAGAGGAATTGTAACTGCTCCTATATTAGCACCCAGATCCAGGAATACTCCGTTAGCAGGCATTCTCTCTGCAAAAAAAGACGATGTTTCTTCTTCATATATGCCATTGATAAAAATTTTAAAACCTATACTTTCAAGAACATTAGGAAGAAAATATTCGCAATTATACTTTCCCTTAACCCAAATATTTTTTTTTGTAGCAATGCTATCCTTTAATAAAAAACGAGCAAGCCTTTCTTTGCCTTTGAATAAAGGCAATTTTCTAAATAATGAATCCATATAATTTTGATTCCTTTAGCAAAGTTCTCAAACCAGAATGAATTTTGGTTTTTAAAAACATTTATTTATAAGCATCACTTTTTTTGAGTTGCGTGCAAATATTTCACCACAGCATTGAAATGATATTCAAAATTTAATTCTTTCATAAACGATTCGTGCGCATGCCGTGAAAGTTCATCATAATTAATAACAATCAGCCTGATGCTCTTTGAAAGGCTCTCAGGATCATCAGAGCTAAAAAACACCCAATCAAATTTCTTCAAGTGATCACGATAATGTTCGCTATCGTAAACTATTATCGGAAGGCCAAGAGCTGCATATTCATATAACTTATTGGAAGCTTTGGCCAATGTTGTATGAAGATCATTGGTCAGGCTATGGATGCCAATGCCGATGTGACATTCACGGGTCGTTAATGGAAGATCTTTGTATGGGCCGTATGGAACAAAATGAAGCTTATCAGCAGAGCCAACACTTTCTGCTATCGAAACCATTTTAGTTTTGAAATTTTCATCACGGATCCAGCCTTTTATCACAAGCTCTATCGGCCTGCCTTCTATTTTAGAATTAAGAAGGCTTGCTATGTTCTCAAGCCCATGCCCTTCGCCGATGCTTCCTTGAAAAATAATTTTTATTGCGGAGTCACCTAATTTCTTGGGCTCATAAAAGGGACCGTAAAAAGATATGGATGGGAAATTAGGGAGAAAGAAAAACTCGCCCTTAAATTTATCCATTTGAAAGAAAGCTTTTCTTTCTACAGAAGGGAGCGAAAAAATATTTACGCTTTCTGCAAGTATTTTGTTCTCATATTTTGCCGCCCACCAGCTAATTGAATATTTTCTTAATTGAGAAAAGTCGGTTGTGTCATGGTTATGGTACCAAAGAAGGGGTTTGCATGAAATAAGTTTCAGCACAAGCCAATATGCGAATAACGGGACTGCATCATACACAACAACAACTTCAGGTTTATATAAATTTATGCTTCTCCTCAATAGCGAAACATACTGGAAAAATGATTGAACTTTTTTGTGAAGCGGAGCAAGTTCTGAGTCCCTGACATGCTGATACCTGCCACTCACTTTTTGTATCACATTTTTATCAAAATCAACTTTTGCATCTGAAAGGTTACGCGATATCACAATCACCCGGTCGAATGATTTTGACATCTCTCTTATCGCATTTATGGTCGGAGGTAAAAAATCAGGGTGGGCGTATGTTGTAGCTAATATTTTCATTTAGGTTTTCATTTGAACGCTTCAAGCCAGCGGTTATGTTCAAGAGGCCTCAGTTCAGGTATAAAAACTCTCCACCAGGCATTTTTAATTATATGGGTTTTATAGCCAAGATTTTCTAAAAATGAGACACAATCTTTTTCCAATTGGAAAGAATGGGTTTCAATAATAAGGCAACAGTTATTTGCTTTTAACATGTTTTGTACGCCCTGCAAAACGGCAGTTTCTGCACCTTCCACGTCAATCTTGATAAAAACATTTTTCCCTTCTATGCCAAACGAGTCTATTGAAATCGTGCTATCACTATCCACATTAGAAACATATTTTTGATAAAGATGAATACCTTCAGAAAAATGATTGATATCAAAATTCTCCTTCTGAATTTGCTCAAATTTTTTGTCGGCATCGAACAAATAGGCTTGTCCTGTTGGGTTGTATTTTTTATAAAAAAGCCCATAATAAGCATCTGAAGCACCAATGTCAAAAAAATACCCGCTTTTTTTTGCAAAGCGCACAAAGCTGCTTTGAATCTCTCTTTCATCAGTTCCCATTATCCGCTGTATCTTATTTTGCAGGTCGATGTACATTGTAATCCCCTTCGCTTTCCCAAATAGAATCTTCTTTATTTGGTTCCCTTCCCCAAATAATATTTTTTTAATTTTTTGTTTCATAATAACATTTTAAAAAATAAAATTTAATGACTTCTTTTTGATTCTTCTGAATTATTTTGTTGCATGATGCTTTTATAAAATTCAATTGCCCTGTTTCCATATTCTTCCCAGCTAAACCCCTTCAATGTAGTCTGCATAGCTGCTTTGCCCATTGCTTTCCTCAGCTCAGCAGAGTTCATTAATATCTTGATCCGATCTGCTAATACAGCATCATCAAGCACAGGTATCAGAAATCCGTTCACCCCATCTTCAATTACATCCGGGCCGCCTGTATTGTATGTAGTGACAGGAACAACGCCCATTGCCATCGCTTGCAAAATCACCATTCCAAATCCGTCTTCAATAGAATTCAATACAAAAACATCCATGTCGCTATAGGCCTTATACAATTTATCTTCAGGTAGAACGCCTCTGTACTCGATAAAAGGCCTGTCCAAAAGCACTGCCGGCACCTCTTCCTGATTATGCGACCCGACCAAAATAAGCCTAATTTCAAATCCTTCCTTAACAATCGATTCAACTGCATTGATCAACCCACTCACATTTTTTCTTTTATCTATACTTCCCACATAACCGATAGTGAATACACTATTTTCGTTTCTGCCAGCATTATTCAAAGAGAGAGAGAGATTGAACTTGCTCAGATCAACACCATAATTATTTACAAATATTTTTTTCTCCGGAATACCTTTTTCTAAAAATGATTTTTTTGCAAAGCTGCTCCCAAGTGCGATAAAGTTTGCCAGTTCATATTCAATCAGTTCTTTTTTGATCACTTCAGGGTTTATGGGCTCTTTTGTTTTTTTAAAAATCTTAAGCAGTTCATTCTGTACCTGTATATGAGTAGAACCTCTTTCAATGATAAAAATCGCATTTGGATTTTTTTTTCTTAGCCTTTGAATGGAATGGGACCCAAAGCCGGCCCAAATAATGTAGATGTCGCTATTTGAAGGAAGTTTATGCGATGCAATCCGGTCGAACCAATTATTCAAAAATACACTGGTGGGGTATTTCCCTGTTATTTTTTTGTATAGCCTTTGCATGATTTCTTTCGAAACAATAGTTCTTACTTTCGAAGCAGGAATACCATATTTTTTTACTTCCCAAACCGGGTAGCTGGTCACCAAACAATGCAGATGCCCATGCTCAAGCAAATGTTTCGCCAGCGAAAAAGCCCAGAAACGGCTAGGCACAGAAATACTAATTTTCATAATCGGGGTTAAATAATTTTAATATCTCTTTTGCCCGCTCATGATAAGAGTGCTTCATTGCTTCCTGATACGCACAGCTCCTTAGCAAAATATTTTTCTCCCGGTCTTCTAATAAAGATTTTACACAAGCAGTCATTTCATCTTTTGTGTTGAAATAAGACATGGCATGACCCGGCTTAAAAAATTCTACCTGCTCATCAGAATAATTGCTCACGACAGCCGCGCCTGCAGCAGTCAGCTCAAATGTTTTCATAGTATGGAAGCATCCATGGCTAGCTCTCGTAAAATTTACTACCACTGCAGCTTTGCGAGCCATTGCTGCCATATTTCTATCAGTGTGTGGATTAGGTTTTGTGCCTATCGTCATCAGGTCTTTATCTTTTGCATTTTTCCA
>DATGIX010000073.1:0-33885 GCA_035295505.1 Puia sp.
GTCATAATGAATAAAGCTTTCCAGTTATTTTCTATATCAGCATCAGAATATGTTTTTAATAATCTTGTATAATCATCTTCAGATAAGTATAAAGGCATCAGCTTTCCGGCCTTACCCGTAGAGACTGAAAAATTATTTTCTATGCCGATTTTCCACGCCATCATTTTCATGAACATCGGGCGCACCACTGTGTCAAGCATTTCTTTTGCATAAGTAATTTCATTTCTTAAAAGCCCTTTGCCCACATAAGTGCTCACCCACCAAAACTCATTGCATGTGTCGAAATAATCTTTTTCATTTGGCTGCTTCACATGACAATCCGAATCATTTGAAACAATGGCATCAGGAAATAATTTGTCCTTATCGAGCCATACAACCGTGAGGCTGTCTATCTTAAATGATTTTGCAAAATGCGCTGCAGGAAAAATGGTCAGGTCAATGCGGTTACCATCTTTGAAGATCATTAGATATCCAAACGAAATATTCTTATTATCATTCTCTGTCGCTTCACCGAAATTCATTTCATCCGGCAATTGCCAGATCATCTTTTCTCCGAAAACATTTATCCAGTCATGATCGCTGATGAAGCTTTCAAAATCAGTCACAATAAAAACAACATCGAAATCCTGAAATTTATCAGGCTCCATATCAGGATTGGCTCTTGATCCATTTAATACAACAGCCCTGATCCTCTCATCTTCTTCAGCAAAATTGACGACAAGATTTTTTATGTCTGTTTCACTGCGCATCATCTATTGCTTGTATTTTAAAAATACAGTTACCATCAAACAAAAATAGCGATGATTAAATATCTGATTATTTGCAGATTTAAAAACAGATTGGGCAAACAGTTCCCCACTATTTTTTCAGCATGGCTTTTCTTTTGCGCTATCAAACAGGCGTTTGCATCTGGCACTCTCTTTGAAAAAGACGAGATATTATTTCAATACTAAAATCTCCAATATGAATTATCTAAAATCATTTTCAGTTGCATTAGCCTCATGCATGATTCTTGCAGCATGCAATAGTGATTCATCAAGCTCATCAGCAGGCAGCGACAGTTCTAAAAATGCAGCGGCTGCTGATTCTTCCATGAAAGATTCGGCTAATAAAAGTGCATCATCAACAGCAAAAAAGAAAAAGCTTACTGCATCATTGGGAGAGATGCCTGCATCTACCAGCAAGAAATACACGAAAGACAAATCAGGTGTGTATGATAATGCAGAAGTGATGCCTTCATTCAAAGGCGGATCATCTGCCATCTCAGATTATATGAACAACAATCTGAACACGCCGCAAACTGCAGTGGATGATTCAAAAGAAGGAACAACAAGGGTGATGTTTATTGTGGATGAAAACGGCAAGGTTGTAAACGCTCATACTATGGGAACTAGGCTGGGTGATGGCCTGGACGAAGAAGCCGTTCGCGTGGTATCGAACATGCCGAAATGGGAACCGGGAACTATTCATGGCAAACCTGTAAAAGTGTTGCTTGAACTTCCGGTCACTTTTAAATCTGAATAATAAAAAGTGTTTAATAAAAAAATGCCGGCAACAAATGCCGGCATTTTTTTATGTTGAGCGTTTCTCAATTAAGTTCAGGCTCGTTGAAGAGACTGCGAGAGAGCAACTGCATTTTTATTTCCACAAAAAAATTTTTGCTGTTAACAAAAAAACACATCGCCTTTTTTTTAACTCAAACTTTTTCGCATATATTGATTAAAATTTTAATCACATGAACCAAACACTACGCAAGACTGCCTTTCCGTTCCTATCTGCCGCACTCTTAATGTACGGCTGTAACAAATCAAATTTAAAGAGCACACCATCAGGCCAAACTGAAACATCAGTTGTTCATCACAAGTATGGTTTAACTCCTGTGAGTGATGATGAAATGAAAAATGTGCCTGTCTTTTCTCCGGCTCTTCTCAGATCAGGTGCTTCCGATCTTGGACTTACTTATTCAGGAACATTGCCTTCGAGCTACCTACTGGTCACACCTTCGGTGAGAGACCAGGGACAGATCGGTTCCTGCACAGGATTCTGTGGCTCTGAAGCAAATGAGATCCTGGAGTATTACAAATCAGTGAATCCAACTTCAGTTACGGGCATTACTTCCACTTCTGCTGCTATCTCAGCAATCAACAGCAACAAATTTGCCAGCCCTACTTCTTACTTCGGTTCCAGTGGCGCATTGGCTCCTTTGTTTTTGTATTATGTTGAAAGAGTACTGATCCAAAAACAACGCATCACTGTAGACAATGGTGCTAATATGGTAAACATCGGCCAGGCATTGCAGGGCTTAACTAATAACACAGGAACCGGCGCCGCGCTTACAAAGAACGGAGTAACGTATAAAGGAGAATGCACTGAAAATTTGTATGCATATCCAAGCACACTTGATGCTTCCGGATATAACGTTGCAACTTCTTCTTCTACGCAGTATAGAACCGCTCCATCTTCAGCGGCTATCGCAAATGCACCAAGCTTTAGCTTAGCTACACAGTCAGGTTCAACTACATCTTCAGGCACAACAACCGCCCATGGATATTATTACATCGCAGGCACTGGCGATGCCACTGAAGTTACCAATGTGAAGACTGCTATTGCAAACAACAAGCCTGTGTTGATGGGTTTTACTGTATATGATAATTCCAACTATACAGTATTTGAAGGCCTGAACACTACAAGCTATATCTACAATCCACTGACAAATGGAAAAATCACCAGCGGCTTGAGTGCTCTTGGTGGCCATGCTGTTCCCTTGGTTGGTTATTTTGATGACGGCACTGCTGCAACAAGCGCAACTGGTGGCGGCTATTTCATCGTTCAGAATTCATGGGGAACTCCATGGGGCTATAACGGGCATTTTCTGCTCCCATATTCTGTGCTGAAAAATTCTTCAGTAGTAGGAAATAATAATTTGTATGTGATGTTGCTGTAATTCAAAAGCAATTCATATTTTTTTTAACAGAAAGGCTGCCATTGCGCAGTCTTTTTGTTTTGCAGTATATCTGGTTTATGGATTATCTTTCATCACCAAAACGATTTTGATGAAACACTCATTTGTGCTCTTTTGTATTATTACTGCATTAATTAACACACATGCACAACCGCTTTCAAAAGCTGAACAAAAGATTGTCGCGAACATTGATGCAGGCATGCCTGCAACGATTGATCTGCTGAAAGAATCTGTAAATATCAATAGCGGCACATTTAATGTCGAAGGCGTTAAAAAAACAGGAGAAGTTTTTTCCAAGGAATTAAAGTCGATAGGATTTACCGTTGAGTGGGTCGCATTACCGGATTCATTGAAGAGAGCAGGGCATCTCGTTGCCTATCGCAAAGGCAAAAAAGGAAAAAGAGTTTTCATCATCGGGCATTTGGATACTGTGTTCGAACCGGATATGCCAGCAAACCCTTTCAGGATGCTAAGCGATACTTCCGCAACAGGACAAGGTGTTGTGGATATGAAAGGTGGCGATGTGATGGTGATTGCTGCGCTCAAATCATTGAATCAACAAAAGCTGTTAGACAATACTAACATCACTGTTTACTTCACCGGCGATGAAGAAAATGCAGGCCATCCAAGAGAAGTGAGCCGTGGTGATTTTATAGAAAGAAGCAAGCAGCATGATGTAGCGCTTGCATTCGAAGGTTCCCTTAGCTTAGACACAGTAACAACTGCACGCCGCGGCGCAAGCGAATGGAAATTGGAAGTGGAAGCACAACAGGCACATTCTGCGGGGATATTTAAAGTTGGTTATGGGAGCGTGTATGAAGCTGCACGCATCGTTAATACCTTTCGTGAGAAATTGAGCACAGAACCTTTTCTCACTTTTAATCCGGCGCTTTTCATTGGCGGCTCAAATGTTCAATTTGATGATCGTGCACAAAAAGGAACTGTGTCAGCAAAGACAAATATTATTTCACCGAAGACAATTGTGCTTGGAGACCTTCGCTTTCTCACCGAACAACAAAAAGAAAATGCAAGAGATACGATGCGCATGATTGTATCGCAACATCTGGCAGGAACAAATGCAAGCATCAGTTTTAAAGATGGCATCCCTTCCATGCCTCCTACTTCCGGCAATGATTCATTGGTGAAAGTGGCAAATGCTGTAAGTGTTACACTTGGTTACGGAAATGTAGTTGCTGGCGATCCCGGGCAACGTGGCGCAGGTGACATCTCTTACATTGCTGCATATCTGAATTGTCTTGATGGATTAGGTGCGTCTGGAAAAGGATCACATGCTCCGGGAGAAATTATTAATCTCGCAGAATATCCAAAGCTTATTAAAAGAGCGGCACTGATGATCTATCGGCTGACGAGATAAAAATCCATTGATTATTATTTCATTTTCTTTCCGTTAACTGCAAAAAATTAATTTTCCATGTTCTGTTCATTTTTCTGAAAGTGGCGCTTTCAATCCAGTCGATGCTTGCCTTGGATGAATCACTGAAAATAAAATCTGCATGATTATAATAGGTCATGTCGCCAGACATGTTATCTACGTTTATCTTAAAGTTGTCTAATTTATATTTCACGGTAAATGGCATGTGCCTCCTGATATTCGCAAACCCGCTATCGTTGTTCCATACGCGCCCATCTTCATACAAAATAAAATCATCAGTAGTCAGTGATTTCAATTTGTCAAAATCTTTGTTCTCGATCCCTTCAAAATAACTTGTTAACACTTTTTTCAGGACTTCAGGGTTATCAGTCGATTTACTTTGAGTGCAGCTCATCAATAAACAAAAGATTGCAACAATACTTAAAAGGGCATTTATTTTCATGTTGGATATTTTTATAAATATCGGCTATATCGAAAAGCAAAATATTATCCCGTACAATTAATTAGATATCGTCGTTGATGATTTTATTGACGTTTTACGTCTGTCATTGAGGCACAGGAGATGGCGATTTCGCGACTGGGCATAAGATGTTTTGAAAATTAGATTTTAAAGAAAAATAGAAGTCCGTGAAGTTGCGGTGAGTCCCGCGGCAGCTTCGCGATGATGTTTGTTCACATGGCGGAAGCTCGCCTGGGAACTCAAAAGAGAATTCGCCAATAATTGCACAAACTGGTCATAATAAACCCCACATATCTCGTCAACTCTAAGAAATCCTGCCTGATACCCGTTGGCATAGTTGTTGAATTTTGTTATGTACACGGCTAACTAAATGTTTAAGTAGCCGATGTTATTCATTCACTCTTTAAAAAATTTTTATGAACACAAAAAAAATAAAGGTTCTTGCAGCAAGTTTTGCAGTGGCATTTTCTTTATTTGCATTTACTACTTTAAAAAATGGCTCTATCAAAGGAACGGTGAGCCCGTCGGCTTCCGCAACTTCAGCTTATGTTGTTTCGGGAACGGACACGATGAGAACAAATATTCAAAACGGTGCTTTTGAAATTGCTCAGGTTAAACCAGGCACTTACAAATTAGTGATAGAAGCCATGGCTCCCTATAAGAATTTTGAAAGAGAAGGAGTGGTTGTTAATGAAAAGAAAGCTTCTGATGTAGGAGTAATTACTCTTCAACAATAAGCTGCATTTTATTTAATCGTATTTATTCAAAATGGTTATTCATGAATTCGTGAATAACCATTTTCCTTTTATAATAAAAAAAGTGACTGCAGAGTTGCGAACATTTAAACATTATTAATTATCAATTACTAATTATTAATTCTCTCAAACTCTTCCCGAGCTCTCCACATAACTTCTCAGTTCCTCATTGAAATCTTTTTGCCTGATTAAATCTTCGAGGCTGATGTGCATGCGGTACTTCCAATAATTTTTCGGATCTGATGGAATGTTGATGCGCTCATCGTGCGGGTTCTCTCTGCGAATCGTTTCGCTCATGCCGAGCAAATCCTGCAATTGGAATATGCTCCACATCGCGGGAGAATACAAATGTTGTATGACGATAGCTTTATTAATCCAAGGCTCACAGAAATATGGCGCATCTCCCCACTGACCAAGTTCATAATTATAAAAGCGCTGTGTTTTTTCGCGGTTCTCTTCCCACCATCCGCGGATGGTGCTCATGTCATGGGTGGAAGGAGTAACAACAGAGAGATAATGCGCATCGGCAGGATGAAAAAATTCTTTTTTTGTATCGCCCTTCGGCATGCGCTGAATTTCGAGGCTGAGTATGCCAAGCCTGTTCATCACATCGGGCACACATGTGGGCACCATTCCCAAATCTTCGCCACAAACCAGCATATTGGTGGATGCTTTAAGCGCCGGCAATTTTTTCATCGCTTCATCGCGCCAGAAATTATCTTGTCTTCTGTAATAATAATCGATATACAAGTCATGCAGGCGGCTCTTGTCCCATTCCATATATCGGAACGATGAAGTGCGCTCCATTTCAATGCGGAAATGAAATTGTTTTCCTTCTGAACCTTCTTGTTCAAATAAAATCACATTGGAAAGAAGGTTAAACAAACCATATTTTATTTTGTGATTGAATTCGCTCGCTTCCAACTGCGCAAAATAATTTTCCACTTCACGCTGCGTCTCAAAACCTTTTTTCAGTTGATACAACCCATCTTTATTTTGCTGCAAAAATTCTGATTTGATGTATTGATAATCTTCGTGAAAAAATTCCCAGAGCACTGCTTCGTTAATAAATGGTTTTGTATAACGATGATAATTGAATGGGATATTCCTCTCGCTGAATTCATTAATATGCACAGGCACTGCCGGAAAAAAATGCCCCATCACTCCTTCCACCGCAGTCATCGGAATGCTCCAGATGCGGAAGAAACCGAGAATATGGTCAATACGGAAAGCATCAAAATAATTCGACATCTGCTCGAATCTTTTCTTCCACCAATCAAATCCATCTTTCGCCATTTCTTCCCAGTTGTAAGTTGGGAAGCCCCAGTTTTGTCCTTTGATAGCGAAGTCATCAGGCGGAGCGCCTGCTTGCGCATCCATGTGATATAATTTCGGGTTCACCCATGCATCGCAACTGTTGCGATAAATGCCAATGGGAATATCACCTTTCACAATGATGCCATTCTTATGCGCATAATCTGTTGCCTCGAGCAATTGCAGATGCAAATGATATTGAGCAAAATAATGAACCGCTATCGAGTCATAATGTTTTGCTTTGGGAGAAACATATTTGTGAATAGATGCTTTGTTATACTCTCCATAGATTTGCCATTGAGAAAAATCAGATGAACCATTCCTATCTCTTAAATAAGAAAATGCAGCATAAGGAATGAGCCAGTGTTTATTCTGCTCAAAGAACTTTTTGTATCCTTCATCTTCCAAAAATTCTTCCTTCTGAATAGTATATAACTCCTGAATAGCCGAGAGCTTGAACTTCAGCACCTGTTCATAATCGACACCAGGCAAATCATTCAGCTGCCTCTGCTTTTTAGAAAGCGGCTTGATAATGTCTGCATATTTTTTTCCCGCAACTTTCTCAAGATTGATATAAATCGGGTGAAGCGCAAATGCAGAAATAGCAGCGTAAGGATAAGAATCTAAAAAGGTATGCGTTGCCGTTGTATCATTGATTGGCAAAATCTGAATTAACTTCAATCCGGTTTTCTTTGCCCAGTCAACTAATAATTTCAAGTCAGTGAACTCGCCTATGCCAAAAGAATTTTTGCTCTTTAAACTAAACACAGGGATTGCAACGCCTGCGCCATGCCAGGTGTTATTAGGAAGATGAGCAAATCCGTCATGAACAATAGTTAATTTTTTTCTGTGCGCATCGCCATATAAAATGCGGTTCTCAGCTTCTTCAAAATGAACAAACTTTTTTTCCTTTATATTAAATACACCATACTTGTATGTAACCGGAAAAGATTCTTTTGGAAGATTTAATTTGCAGGTCCACCAATTGCCTTCTATAGACATGAATGTTGGCGCATCTGTGTTCCAGTTCTTCAATGCTTTTGCACTGCCAACAACACAAAGCACTTCATCTCTTTTCAAGAGCGGTGCTTTCACATTAAAAATATGTGTGAATGTGCCCGGGGTTTTTCCCTTCAGTGCAGATTTATGATGCCTTAGCAACGTCTCCTGAAAAGGAGAAGAATAAAAAGCATTTTCAAATTCACCTGCGTGATTCCATGTATCGAATAACTGAATTTCGTCGATATTAGGTTTTGAAAGATTGATGATGCGGTCATTTCCCCATTCGAATATGACAGTGCCGTCTGCTTCTTTAAACAGATAGCTGTATTGTATATTTTCAATGCTCCCAGCCTCTACATCAACAGAGCCCTGCCAGAATTCATTGCTTGCGTAATGAAGCGGCAAAGCTTTGGCTGAATCATTATTTCCTAACGCATCAATATTCCCTTTCACAAAAATGGATTCACCAAATTTGGTGTGGAAACGTAAATAAAATTGGATCTTCATTCCGGGCAAAAAGTTTTAGTCAATTTAAGCGCATAAGCGGCGGCTAATATAATGCGTTCTTTTTACATATTATGGCAATTTTTTATTAAAACCTTGCACTGTATTATTAATAATTTCTTTTATTAAAAGGGTTGAAAGAAAATAGAGAACTGTTTTGATGCTAAAACGATAGATTTTATATAGCACCACAAGACATTTTTTTACGGCTGAGGTATAAAACCGTTTGTTATTAACATGTCGTATATTAACTTGAAGCAACACTCAGCCACTTTCAATCTATTGCTTAAAACATGCAATCCATCTTCATTACGGGCGGAACAGGTTATATAGGGACAAGGCTTATCAAATCTTTACTCGAGAGAGGATATGAAGTGAAAGCATTGGTGAGAAAAGGTTCTGAAAACAAGTTGCAGAAAGGGGCTATTCCTGTTATTGCAAATGCTTTTGATGCATCAACATTTCAGGATGAAATACCTGCAAATGCAATCTTTGTTCAATTGCTTGGAGTTCCTCATCCCGGACCAAAGAAAAAAGAATTTTTCAAGAGCATCGACCTTGCATCAGCCTTGGCTTCCGGAAGTGCAGCGAAATATGCAGGCGTGAGTCATTTTATTTATGTAAGCGTTGCACAAACAAATACTAAGATTATGAAAGATTATCAGGAGTGCCGTGCCGCAGGAGAAGCCGCTATTAATGAATCAGGATTATCAGCAACTTTCATTAGACCGTGGTATGTGATTGGGCCAAATCATTATTGGCCCCTGCTTTTTCAGCCAATTTTTAAGATTTTAGAATTCATTCCAAAAACATCGCAAAAAGCAAAAGCTTTGAAGTTAGTTTATCTCAAACAAATGTTGAATGCTTTGACGTTTGCAGTAGAAAATCCTGCGACTAGCATAAGGATAATTGAGATTGATGAGATAAGGAAATTCTGAATGAATATGTTGATATCTGCTTTTGCTGATTAAAGCTTTTGCCTTATTTTCGTGAAAATTTTAAAAATGGAAGAAGCAAAAAAATCAACAGGTTTATATTGGATTCTTTTTCTTATTTCGGTTGCTGCGTTTTTCATTCTCTATCGTTATGTCGGCGGTGTTTGTATTCTCGTGCTGCCTTTCGTGTGCACCTGGTTTGCAAAAGCAATGGACATTATGTAAATTTTTGAAATCATTTTCACCAGAAATATTTGCCGCCGTTATTGGCGGCTTTTTATTTTAAGTTAATATCAAAGACAACTCTTTCGGGAAGAGTTGCACGCTTTTTTACATTTACTTTGCATGTCTTTGCGCCTCCGCGTCTTGTCGGGAAAAATTTAAAAAATGGAATCACTGAAATCATTATACCAACAAAAGATCGACGATTATTCATCACAGCTTCAGCGCATTCAACAGCGGGTGAATTTTGTTGCCATTTTAAGGCTTGCATGTTTTGTAGTGCTTGCGATTAGCATTTATTACTGCGCCAAAGATTTTCAATATTCATACCTGTTTGCAACTTTATTACTTGTTATTGTATTCATCATTTTAGTAAGAGTTTATTTCAACTTAAAAGATAAAAAACAATTAATCGCCAGGCTGCTTTTTATTAATCAAAATGAATCAGCAATTATTAATGGCGAGGCAAATCAATTTGATAACGGGAAAGATTTCGAAAGCCATGAAAGCTATTTTGATGACCTCGATATTTTTGGGCAAAGCTCATTGTATCATGTGCTGAACAGAACTACGACAAGTCATGGGGCTTCACAGCTTTCCTATATTCTGAAAAATCCAGTCCTGGAAAAAGAAAAAATTATTAATCAACAAGATGCTGTAAAAATTTTATCAGATGAGTTAGATAAAAGACAACTGCTCGCAGCACACGGATTAATCAATCAGGAAAAACAAGGGAACTTATACGGCATTCTCAACTGGCTTAAAATTCCGACAAGAATTAATAAGAATAGATTTTTATTAGTTATCAGATGGGCATTGCCGTTATACAATGTGGCTGCTATTTTATATTACCTGCAAACAGATAATTATTTCCCGCTAACAATCGGTGTCCTCGCAAGCTGGATGACGATTGGCTCATTCGCAAAATATATTAATGAACAGCATGTGATGATTGGAGAGAAGCAGAAAATACTGAATCAATATGCAGATATTTTGAAGATATTTGCGAGCATTAACCCGCAGCAATCAGTTTTATTAAAGGAATTAAATAATACTTCCCTACAGGCGCATCAAACTATTAAGCAGCTTTCACAACTGACTTCATGGTTTGACCAGCGATTGAATATGGTGGTTAATATTTTGCTGAACAGTTTTGTGGTGTATGATATTCAGTGCATCATTGCGCTTGAAAACTGGAAAGAGAAAAACAGCAAGGATTTTGAGAAATATATTGATTGTGTAGGCAATATTGAACGCTCATCTTCAATTGCCAATTTTGCGCATAACCATCCGCGTTATTCTTATCCGTTAATTTCCGATAATTCATTTTTAATTGAAGCAAAGCAAACTGCTCATCCGTTAATACCGGAAAATGAAAGTGTGCCCAATGATTTTTCTATCGGAAAAGAAAATAAACTGCATTTACTTACAGGCTCAAACATGTCTGGAAAAACAACTTTTCTGAGAACTATCGGCACTAACTTGTTGCTTGCTCAATGTGGAGCTCCGGTATGTGCCACTTCGTTTTCATTTATGCCTATGAACATTTTATCATCCATCAGAGTGAGCGATTCATTGCAGGAACATACTTCTTATTTCATGGCTGAATTAAAAAGGTTGCAACAAATCATTCTGCAATTACAAAATGGAAAACCTGCTTTGGTTCTGGTTGATGAAATTCTTCGTGGCACAAACTCTGAAGACAAAACATTCGGTTCTGAAGAATTTGTAAAAAAACTGCTTCAATATAATTGTCTTTCTCTTTTTGCAACACACGATTTGGCATTGAGCAAATTAGAAAATGAATTTCCGGGAAAGGTGAGCAACTATTGTTTTGAGAGCATCATTCAGAATGGTGAGCTGTTGTTTGATTACAAATTGCAAACCGGCGTCGCCAAAAACAGGAACGCTTCGTTTTTGATGAAGAAGATGCAAATTATTTAATGGATAATTCATGAATTGATCATTAATAATGTGATAAAATTATAGTCAATCCTTCATTTCAATTCGCCTCATTGTATTGAGTGTAAATAAAAAAGACCTTCTTGCGAAGGTCTTGATAAAAGAGGTAGCTTATTTTTTATGGTTGCTTAGATAAATGGAATATAGTTTCTTCTCTGCGCGAATTTTCTTGTTGCAGATTTTTTGTTTCTTTCGATGTTCCATAGGTCTACCACTTTGATGTTTGATTTTCCTGCTTTTGCCAAATCAACATCTGTAGCTACTGTTTCTTTTACTTCTGCAACTAATTGTTGCAACGATTGGTCGTCCATCTGTACGAGAGAGGACATAAGATTCCCTTTCATAATATATCTCCTTTTTTAAATAATACTATTATTAATGTTGAGCTGATTAGGGAGAAGGCACTGAAGAATCGTTATTAAAAAGAAAGTGTCAACTTGATATTTCCCACTGTAGTACTGTACTTTTCGCTCAATTCGAGTGCAAATGTACAACATATTTTTTTACCGTGCAAGTGGATAGTCTAATAAAATGTTAAGAGCGGTTTATAACGTTTATGAGCAGCTGATTTTTAATAAGATGCAGAAAACAAGAAGCTATCTTTTGATAAAGCTTTTCACGCTTGAAAAATCACTTCCTGTTATTTTAAGATAGTATGCACCGGATGAAAATGATGAGACGGGAAGATTAATTTTATTATATCCTACAGCTAATTGATTCGACAAAACAGAAATTTTTTGACCATAAGAATTATAAACAAGGATATCAGCATGTGATATTTTTTTTGAGTATAAAACAATAGCGAGATTATCAACTGCAGGATTTGGTCTTAGCGAAATAAATTGAATGCTTCCGTTTATGTTTCTCGTAAGCGGAACGATTTCAGAGTAATAAACTGAGCCATCTGTTTTTGTCATCATCAATCGATAATAAACAGTCCCTTCAATCATTTTTGAATCCGTATAACTCAAATTCAATTCGCCTGAATTTTTAATTGTCGCAATTGCGTTATAGGAATTATGGTCAACAGAACTTTGAAGCTGATATGAATAAACTTCGTTAATATTATTCATCACCCACGAAAGAATTGCTCCATCATTTGTAAGCCTTCCCGTAAAATACCGAAGTCCCGGAATTGGCAAAGGAGTGCAAACCTGTGTTGTGCTTACCGGCAACACATAATTCGGTTGTGCATTCCCGTTAGAACCTGCAGCGGCGCCTGACGAATAGCCTCCACATGTAGCACTGTTAGCGGGACTTTGAACACCATTTTGTCCACCTGTAACAGATGATGTAATAGCTGCAGGAAATGAAGAGCCTGTCACCCAAATTGCACCACCGCCGCCGCCGCCGCCAGGCCCGGTGCATTTAGCAGAGAACGGATAGCTGGCATTTCCGCCGTCTGCACCATTTGCTGAAATATTTAATGTACCGCTGATTGTTCCATTAATAATAACTGTTCCACCTGCTCCACCGCCGCCTGCACCATCTCCGCTCGCCTGATAAGGATCTGTAAGTGCAGCGTTATAGGGCCTCCCCCCATTAGCCAAAATGGACATGCCACTGGTTACGATATTTGGTGCCGACAATAAAACAATGCCGCCACCGTTGCCACCGGGAAGACCTACGCCATTATTTTCATGACCGCTTCCACCACCGCCTCCGAGGAATATGCGGTTATTAGCAACAGAATAACCATAAGCAGATAACCCAATGCCACCGATGCCAGGAGACGAGGCATAACAAGAAACATTACTAGTTCCCCCAACGCCTCCAGACGCATAATTTCCGCCACCTCCACCACCAGTATTTTGATTATTGCCGCCGCCACCACCATTCGCAAGTTTTCCTTTTGCGCATTGCTCATTTGCTATATAATCTGCAATGCCTTCACCTTTTGTGCCTCCATTATTATACGCATCCGTGGGGGGTGAAGGATAAAAATAAGCGTTAGTTGTATGAAACAAATCACAATTATATCCTGCTGCTGAGCTATAATTAAACAGCGACCCGCCATTAAAACCCTGCCCGCTCACATCAATTCCACTATTCAAAGTAATCGAGTTGGATGCCTCAATAGCAACGATACCTCCTGTTGCTGTTGACGGCGACCATGGAGAGCTTTTTATGGAATCTGTTATCGTAACATCATTATATGAAGGAACAGTTAATAATTGAACAGTATCTGCGGGAGTATATGAATTCAGCATTTGAAATTGCAATACCAGGTCATTGCCACTGACGCTACAAATGGTATTCATTTCATAATTACCTGCATTATTAATGGCTGTTATGTTCCCATAAGAAGAAGAGGCTGAACTATTGATAGTAGCACCTTTCATTTGTATCAACAAAACTCTTGTCTTGGCTGTGAGCCCAGAAGAATTACTTACGGTGACTGTGTTAGATGCAGTATTAATTGCAGTGACGTGATAATAAGAATTGACAATGCCAGAGATAGATTGAGAACTTGCATTGAGGGCAATACAAAATAATATTAGTAAGCAAAGCTTTAGAGGTTTAGCTGGTTTCATGAATTGGTTAAGCACTAAATAATATACCGTTAATATTAAAGATAATATATTTCTTCCTTAATAAGAACAGTTAACATCTTTTGACGAAAAACTACGCGTCTTATTTTTGAACTATTCACTCAGAACTACTTATAGCTTCTCTGGCTTGGATGAGCTACTTCGAAAATCAAGGGTTCTTTATGCAATTCGGGAGATGCATTTTCACCTTTATATTCCCATGCAGCCACAAAAGAAAAATTCTCGTCATCGCGTTTTGCCTCACCATCTTCCGTTTGCATTTCTTCCCGGAAATGACCACCGCAACTTTCGCGTCGCATCAATGCATCAATGCACATCAGTTGACCAAGCTCAATAAAATCTGCAACACGATTTGCCTTATCAAGCTCAGGGTTCATTTCATTTATTTCGCCGGGAACACGAACATCTTTCCAGAATTCTTCTTTCAGTTTTCCGATTTCATCAATGGCTTCTTTCAATCCTTGTTCATTACGAGCCATCCCACATTTGTCCCACATTATTTTCCCGAGGCGCTTATGAAAACTTTCAACGGTTTGTGAGCCATTAATACTTTTTAATTTTTGAATTCTGTCTGCAACAGCTTTCTCTGCTTCTTCAAATGCAGGATGTGATGTTGGAATTTCTTTCACGCGAATTTCATCTGCGAGATAATTTCCGATCGTGTAAGGGAGCACAAAATATCCATCAGCCAAGCCTTGCATCAAGGCTGATGCCCCAAGACGATTAGCTCCGTGATCGCTAAAGTTTGCTTCACCTAATGAATATAATCCCGGAATATTTGTCATCAACTCATAATCCACCCACAAGCCTCCCATGGTATAGTGCACGGCAGGATAAATCCTCATCGGCACTTCATAAGGGTTTTCTCCGGTGATTTTTTCATACATGTCGAAAAGGTTGCCATACTTTTCTTTCACCACTTCTTTTCCGTGATGGCGGATTTCATCGGCAGATGGATTTTCTAATCCATGTTTTCCGCATTCAATTTTTCCATAGCGTTCAATGGCTGCAGCATAATCAAGATATACAGCTTGTTTGGAAGTTCCTACACCAAAGCCTGCATCACATCTTTCTTTCGCAGCACGCGATGCAACATCTCGCGGAACGAGATTGCCGAAAGCAGGGTATCTTCTTTCGAGATAATAATCTCTTTCGTCTTCAGGAATATCGCTTGCTTTTCTTGTGTCGTTTTGTTTTTTTGGCACCCAAATCCTTCCATCATTTCTCAAAGATTCTGACATCAAAGTCAGTTTTGATTGATGATCGCCAGTAACAGGAATGCAAGTCGGGTGAATTTGAGTGAAGCAAGGATTGCCAAAATATGCTCCTTTTCTATAAGCCTTCCATGCAGCAGTTACATTGCTGCCCATGGCATTTGTAGAGAGATAGAATACATTTCCATAACCGCCGCTGCATAATAAAACCGCATGCCCAAAAAATCTTTCTAATTTTCCTGATATCAAATCTCTTGCAATAATGCCTCTTGCTTTTCCATCAATCGTCACAATGTCGAGCATTTCATGGCGGGTGTACATTTTCACATTGCCAAGCGCAACTTGTCTTTCCAAAGCCTGGTAAGCACCGATCAATAATTGCTGGCCGGTTTGGCCGGCTGCATAAAACGTGCGCTGCACTTGTGTTCCACCAAATGAGCGGTTGCTTAATAATCCTCCGTATTCTCTTGCGAATGGGACACCTTGTGCTACGCATTGGTCAATAATATTTGCGCTCACTTCTGCAAGGCGATGAACATTGCCTTCGCGTGCACGATAATCGCCGCCTTTGATTGTATCATAAAACAAACGGAAAATGCTATCGCCATCATTCTGATAATTCTTCGCTGCATTAATGCCACCTTGAGCTGCGATGCTATGTGCTCGTCGCGGAGAATCCTGAAAACAAAATGCTTTCACTTTATAGCCAAGCTCGCCAAGCGATGCAGCAGCGGAAGCACCTGCGAGGCCGGTGCCGATAATAATGATTTCAAGATTCCGCTTATTGGCAGGGTTCACCAATTTCACATGGCCTTTATAATCGTTCCATTTCTTATCAAGATCGCCGGAAGGTATTTTTGAGTTCAGCATATTAATGATACAATTTGAAAATTTGCGAATGTGCGAATGAATGTTTCAAATATTCGAGAACTTAATTTTTTTATATTAGACTTCAGCTCGCTGCTATTAGCCGTTAATGAAACTGAAGCAGAATAAAGAACTAAAAGTACGAGAGTGCGATCCGCCGCGGCGGACAAGCTGCAAGAATGCTCAATAGTAGCGCTCTGTCCGGAACATCATTTTCTTCCATGCTTAAAATTTACAACACACTACTCCACCCAATGCAAATACATTGATATCGGCATCATGGCAAATGCGAGAGGCACTATAATCGAAAAAATAATACCTGCCGATTGCGCCATCTTCAAATACTTATTATTGTACAAACCAACAGATCTGAATGCGCTCTGAAAACCATGAACCAGATGCCATGCAAGTGATATGCAGCCGAGCACGTATAACACTACAATCAGGATATTATCCTGAAAAACAGTAAGCATTTCGGCGTATAAATTATGAATCTCTTTCCCATCCTGATAAGTTACAGGCTGCAATTCATGAATTCCGGCAATACCGCCTAAACGACTCGGTGTCCAGAAATGATAAATATGCATAATCAAAAACAGAAGAATAAGCGTTCCCAACAAGCCCATAGATCTTGAATACCATTTGCTGCCTTTATTGCCCATTGAAACCTGATATGAAACACTTCTCTTAGCTCTATTCTTGAACTCCAACGCAAGGCCTTGAATAATATGAACAAAAAAACCTGCGAACAAACCAATTTCAAGTATCCTGACGACAACCGTAGACCCCATAAAATGTGCCGCCTTATTAAACATTTCGCCACTGTCATTAGCCCAGATACAAGCATTTACTCCAACATGCACTATCAAAAAAGAAATCAGGAACAAACCCGTCAAACCCATCACAAACTTTTTGCCGATTGAAGAAGTGAAAAACTCAGACCATTTCATATTGCGCTTTGGTTGTTGTGAGTGAAATCGAAAATCAGATGCATGCAAAAATAACACAGGAAAGGTTTCAAAACAGCATTGGTTGAACTTTTTTGTAAGACCTGAGTTTTGGCCAGATGGTTTCGCAATTTAAACTTACGCTCAGATTAAAAGTTGGCATTTTAGTGTGAATTCTGAAACAAAGCAGCAGCAACGTTTCCAAAGGGTTTTATTCCAAAAAAGAATTAAAAATGGCGCAAACGTTTGAGCGTTCCTTATGTGAAATAATATACATTCTTTTGCTGTGGGATTGATTGCCTGGTGATTAACCTTATCCAAAAAAATCAGGCAAATTTTAAGTAGGATTAAGCATAAGCAGCGTTTTTGATTTGATTAGTAGCACAACAGGCATTAGCAATAATGCCTGTTTTTTTAAAGAAAAACCCCAAAGTTTTTAAAACTTCAGGGCTTAATAACGTTAACGGATATCTGAAAACTATTTACCGCCAAACACTTTCTTCAACAAATCCGTTGCCTGTGCTGCCGGGTCTTTACGGATTTTTGTTTCTTCCTGTGCCACGTAATAAAAAATCCCCCACAATGCTTTTTGCGTCACATACGATGGCAAATCACTTTCCACTTTTTTAGTGAACGGAATTTTATTATATGCATCAACAACATCTTTCCAATATTTGGTTGCATCCGTTTTTTGAAGTGAGGTTTCAATAACAGGTTTAAATGCCGATGTGAGTTGTGGTGTTGTAGTTTTTTTGAGATAAGAAGTCGCAGCTGTATCCGGTCCTCTCAAAATACCCAGAGCATCATTCACGCTCATTTTTTTTACGGCATCTACAAAAATAGGTGCTGCAGATTTCGAGGCGTCTTCTGCGGCGCGGTTCATGCTTAATATAGCTTTGTCAACCAAATCGCCTAAACCTGCGCTCCTTAATGTTTTCTCAACCTTTTGCGCTTCCGGTGGCATTAAAACTTTCACGACAGCATCTTTAAAAAAGCCGTCTGCTGCTGATAATTTATCCGAGCTTTTTTGTGCGCCGATAGTCAGCGCTTCTTTAAGACCGCTTATTATTTCATCACTGCTCAACCCCGTTCCTTTATTTGAGCCGCCACCTATTAATTTTTTTGCGCCACTAAGCAAATCACTTTGGGCATTTGCTGAAAGAGTCATACCTAAAAACACTATTGCTATTAAAGAGATTTTTTTCATATACGTTATACATTTTTTGAACGCGGATTTGCACGAATGAAACGAATTTTTGCAAATGTTATTTTGTAGTGAATGGAGCAATGATGAATAATGAAATTGGGTCGGCGAATACAAATAATTTCGAAAACCCGCTCTTTTCCATTGACCATTCACAATTCACCATTGACTACTCACAAACCATGCCATTCAAATGAATTATCTTTTGGCATCGCTTCAAAAACATTAGTCACAATTTGTTCAGGAGTTGCAAGCTTCCTTAATGAAGTATTAATCCACGCTCCATCGACGGTGATAACAGCGGCTAATATATTTTCATTCTTGATGATCTCATGCTTGATTGTCCAACGGGAATAATCTTTTCGAGCTCTCAATATTTTTAAATTAATAGCGAGCTTATCTCCCAACCTCACTTCTTTTCTGAAAACAGCTTCTTCCCTGAATAAAATCGGACCGATATTCAGCTCCCGCATTTTTGCATTCGAGAGACCATATTCTTCCAAAAAGCAAACGCGGCAATAAGCGCCATAATCGTAATATACAGAATGACGAAGATGAAAATTCGGGTCAAGGTCAGCCCAGCGAATTTCAATTGGCTTCAGATATTCGTTCATACTATTTTAATTGAGCAATAAAATTATTAGTTTGCATAATAATCGTTGTGCTTATTTGTTCAATGCATGTTGAAAAAATTAAGTTCCATATTTTTTCTTTCCCTGATTTTGCTGTTCAATTATGGCAAAGCTGTTATTTATCTGCATTGCAGGATTGAAAATTTTATTGCTACTGGCTCTACATATTGTGATTGCGAGAAACAAATCACAGACAATGCCGACATTAATCAAAACAATACTGCCCAAAAAACAACTTTCAAAGAAAAAGGAAATGACAATATTTTCGCGGTTAACCATCAATTTGCATTGAACCGGCAAAACAAGCCGTCTTCAGCTTATCATTTAGATAATACGTCTCATATTCAATCAGGGTTTCTTTCAAATATTTTCCAGCCTCCAAAAGCGTAATGTTTTTATCTATTTATTAAGCACAAAATTTTGTGCAGCCAATTTCTATTGCAAATATTAACGAATGCAATAGAAATTATCATTTGGCGCATTCTTATTATTCATTCTTAAAATTTATTACAATGAGAACGATTATATCATTCATCATATCAATTGGCATTATTACTTATTCATCTTGCTCTTCAAAAACTATCCCGACAAAATCTTTGAATTACGAAACAACAGATAAAAGCGGCAACAAAACGCTGCTTGGGGCATGCACTGAAAAATCTTTGCAACGAGAACCCTACGCAAGCTGGTTCAATAAAAATTATTCTGATTATAAAATTGACACGCAAGCTTGCGAAATGCTCATGCAGAAATTATCCGGGAAAAGTTTCGAAATATTTATGGGAACCTGGTGTGGTGATAGCAGAAGAGAAGTTCCGCGCATGTTCAAGATATTAGATTATTGCGGAGTAAAATCTTCACAGATTAAATTAATTATGGTAAGCAATAAAGACTCTGCTTATAAACAAAGCCCGCAACATGAAGAACGCGGATTGAATATACATCGCGTTCCGGACCTGATTGTTTTTGAAAATAAAAAAGAAACCGGAAGGATTATTGAATCGCCTGTTATTTCATTAGAAAAAGATTTGCTTGCAATTTTAAATAACGAACATTATGAAGCGAATTATAAAGCAGTTTCGGTGTTGATGGATTTGTTTGCAAAAAATAAAATAACAAACTCAGAGAATGAAATATCAACATTGGCAAACACAATAAAACCATTTTCCAAATCAGCTAATGAACTGAACACTTTTGGTTACGTGAAAATGGCTGCAAACGAAATGGACAAAGCAGAAATCGCTTTCAGGATTAATACCATTCTTTATCCAGAAAATGCGAATATGTTCGATAGCCTTGGAGATTTCTATTCAAAAAATAACAACCCGGTTGCTGCAAAAGAAAATTATCAAAAAGCGCTACAGCTTGCGCCGACCAATGAAGAAACAAGAAAAAAACTTTCACAATTACAAAATAATTAGAGTTGCTATGAGTTACTGATAAATGCTAATTTTGCAGCTTCAAAAAATAATTATGAAAAAAATCTTTTTGTTTGTTTCTGTGATGACCAGCCTCGTATCCTTTGCTCAAACCACTAAGAAACCGGTTGCATCACATCCCGCCGTAGCAGTTCAGCCGGCATTAAAAACTGCTGACGATTCATTGAGCTATGCCATCGGTCTCAGCGTTGCAGGGTTTTATAAAGAACAAGGTGTTAAAAATGTAAATTCTTCTCTTGTTGCAAAGGCAATCAATGATGTGCTGAAAACAGGAAAGCCGTTATTAAACGACCAGCAGGCAAATTCCTGTATCATCAATTTTGTGCAAAAAGAAAAAGCAGGGAAAGCAGCGCCAAATAAAAAAGCAGGCGAAGCATTTTTAGCTGAAAACAAAAACAAACCCGGCGTAATCACATTGCCAAGCGGATTGCAATATCAGGTTATCAAAGAAGGAACCGGTGCGAAACCAACAGAAACAGATAAAGTGAAATGTCATTATGAAGGCAAATTGATTGATGGCTCTGTTTTTGAAAGTTCTTATCAGCGCGGTGAGCCAATTGATTTTAATGTAAATGGCGTTATCAGAGGATGGACAGAAGCCCTCCAGCTCATGTCTGTTGGCAGCAAATGGAGGTTATTCATCCCTTCCGATTTGGCTTATGGCGATCAGGGCAACGGAAGAATACAGCCTGGCTCAACATTAATTTTTGAAGTAGAACTATTAAACATCGAGAAATAATTTTTTCAACTTATCATTAAAGCCTCATGAAAATTTTCATGAGGCTTTTTGTTTTAAAAGGCGACATCGTTTGAAAAGCTGTCATCTCTGTGTGAGTTTCGTTGCGTGAAAAAAAAACCTCCCGAAAATTCGAGAGGTTTATATTTTAATATTGAAGATTAGTTTTTATCCCCATCTCCATTATTCACTTTCTTTCCCAACTGCTGTAAAATCTGCAAGCCAAGCAATCCGCTGATTCCGCTATTTGCACCATCACCATTCCCGCCAATCAGCACATCAGGCATAATTTTCACATTTTGGTTAGCGATGGACTCCATCACTTTCAATTGCGTGAAATTATTTCCACCCATTGCTTCCACAGAAAGTTTATATGATTCTGCATTTGATTTACCAATTGCCAGAATCTTTTCCGCTTCTGCATTACCGGTCACAGAAATTTTTTCCGCATCTGCATTGGCTAACAATTCAATTTTTTCAGCGTCTGCTTTTGCAAGCAATCTTGTTCTTTCTGCTTCGCCACTTGCGAGCAGTTTCAATCTGTCAGCTTCTGCTGTTGCCTGCAATCGAACACTGTTTGCATCACCTGTTGCTTTCTTGACAGAGGCATCTGCAATTCTTTCTGCAATCAAAACGCCCTGGTCTGCTTTCACAATTTCTTTTTGTATTTCAGCAATGGCAGTTTCCTTTTCAAGACTTTGTCTTGTCTCCTGCGCTTTCATTTGTGTTTCATAAGTCACTTTCTGTTCTTCCGCAATTTTTCTGTCGGTTAATGTTTTCATCAGACTTTCCGGCGGAACAATATCTCCAATCAAAGTGTCTACACCATACACATTATATTGTTCGAGCACTTTACCAATATGGTCACGTGCAGATTCCTGTCTTTCTTTACGCGTGCCGAGGAATGCAATCACATCGCTGTCCTGCGCAGAGTTACGGAAATAGTTACCAATCGTTGGTTCCAGTACCTGACTCACAAGGTTCGTCATGTTTCCAAAACGACCAATCACTTTCGGAGCTTCGTTCGTTGGAATATGGATGATTTGCGCCACATCCAAATTGAATGGGAAACCGTCTTTGCTTCGCACGGTAATCGTTGATAAATTTTTATCAAGCTGATGTGCTTCGCTTCTTGCAGATGCCCAGTTCAACACAAGGTTTGTCGTTGGCACCAATTCCACTTTCATAATGTATGGGTTGATGGGATATTTTCCCGGACCTAACGGTTCCGCCCACACGCCTTTGAAACCTTTGGCAACAATATTGCCATGTTTGAATTCTGCGCCGCTCACATCAACGCCATCACTACCAACATAGGAAATCACAACACCAACATTACCGATGGGTATTTCGGTCATCTTCACCATCTCCACTTTTGCAAACCACGGATTGAGAAAGTAAGAACCTGCGAGTATCACTTGTTCCTGCAAGCCTTTATAGCCGCCCTTGTTCATAAACAAATCCACGTCCTGGAATTTATTATGACCTTCAATAATCTTTCCTGCGATTTGCCCTTCGTCCAACGGTTTCCCTTCCATCGTTGTAACAACGCCCACTGCATTGTCAGGAATGGTTACCATATCAGCCACTTCGAGTTCGAAGAGGAAAGTATTGATACGATAAGAACCCGGCGTAATAATTCCAGTCTGCCTGCCCTTGCGACCGCCATTTTTCAAAAATCCTTCTGCATCCTGAAATGAATCGCAATCGACTTTACGTGCAAGGATTGAACCTGTTTCCAGTTCAGAACCGTCCTTAGCAAGCACCAATCCAATTTTTCCGGTAGGTATCACCGTGAATGGCTGAAACGTAATCTGGTATTGCCAAATCCATTTCCAGAAATAAACGCCGGGAGCTAATGTTTGCGCCTGAAAACCGGCTTCGCCATCAATAGCAATAATCCTTCCTTCAGGTAATTCTTGTTTGCCGACCAGCACGAATTTTTTTGTAACGAGACCAATTTTATCCTGAGGAACAATAACGACTCCGAAAAACACCCGCAGGATGAATCTGTAAAATAAAAAACAGAAAAGAATAATTCCTATGATTATTCCCCATTGCATTAACATTGAATTTTCCATTTTAAATGTAGGTTTTAGGTTATGAAAAAATATTTATGAAGTGCTATTGCACAACAATACTAAAGTTTTCTTTGCTCCATGCATGCAAACATTTGCGCAAGTTTGCGTGCCATTTGTTTGGATAGATTGAAAAGATGAAAGCTTGAAGAAGCAGATTCAAATGAATCCAGTCAGTGGAGAATTGCTAAGCCCAGGGCGGAAACGCGACAAAAGAAGACAGATGAAAATGCATCTGTTCGGGCTGCAATACGTTTTGATTCTTTTCCATGTAGGAACGATTGAAGACACAAAGTTTGTGCGTTCTTAATCTCAACACAAATGAAATCGGGATGAGCGGTAGGCTAACGGTGATGGTTGTCCCAGAAGAATAGGGAGAAGCGGAAAGTGGGTTTCCAGTTGACAGTTTGCAGTTTTCAGTTAGTCGTTGATAATCAAAAAGCTGTCAGAAAATTGAAACGAAGTTGCACTTTGCCGAATAGAATTACCACGCTACAAGAGCCCGCCGCGGCGGGACAATGTTTAATAGTAGTAATGTCGCTTTGGTACATAAATAAAAAAGATGCATCTAAATGCATCTTCAAATATTTTTAATTCTCGTGAAATATCAGTGACTACAAAATCATAATCAAATTTCGAATTGAGAACTGGAAACTGTCAACTGAAAACTGGAAACTACTTATACATCTTCGTATAATACTCATCCGCCATTCTTCCTGAATCAAACTGATAGCGGACATCACGCATTCCGTTCTTAGAAATTTGCCTCCAGGTGTCGCGTTGCTCGTAGTATAATGGAAGAATTTGTTTCAACAAAATTTCATACAACTGGTCCAAATCATATTGGTCTTGTTCCTGCGTGTTCATGTTTGCATAATCAGCTTTCGGTATCACAAAACCATTGTTGCCATGATTCACGAATTCCGGAATCCATCCATCATCAGTGGAGAAATTCACAGCGCCATTCATCGCAGCAGTCATGCCGCTGGTGCCCGATGCTTCACGCGGAACACGCGGATTATTGAGCCAGCAATCAGCAGCCTGTTTTAATCTTTTTGAAAGCGCCAATTCATATCCGATAACAACAGAAACATTTTTATATCCTTTGCTCAAATGAACAAGATGATTGAAATCGTTGATAGCCGGATAATCCATCGGGTAAGGCTTTCCGCCCCAGATAATCTGTACCGGATATTTTGTGCTGCTCGTTAAATCGTTGAAACGTTTGATATCTCTCGTAATGAACTCTGCACGTTTATAACCGGCAAACCTTCTCGCCCAAACAATCGTGAAAACATTCGGGTCGAAAACTTTTCCCGTCTGGTCGGCAACAATTTCAAACGCACGTTTCTTCAGATATTTTTTTCTATCGTCGAACCAATAATCATCACCTTCTTCCATTTTTCTGTAGAGCTGTTTATCTGCCCAATATTGCCAGTTCTGTGCATTCGTGATGGAGATAATCGGGCAAATGCCTTTGTATTTGCTCCACATTGCTCTCGATACATGACCATGCAATTCAGAAACACCATTTGCTATATGCGCAAACCTCAGCGCAGCCAGTGAATGATTGAATGCATCATCTTCCATGCCTGTGAGCTTTTTCGTTTCATCAACGCTAAGCCCGCAGAAATAGCTCATCTTATGACAGAGGTAGATATCGTGCTTTTCATTTCCTGCTTCTTCCGGTGTATGGGTGGTGAACACCAATCTTTTCTTTACCTCTTCAATATTATTATTATATTTTCTGTAGAGATAAAATGCAGCGCTCAATCCATGCGCTTCATTCAAATGATAACGCTCAGGATTAAAATTCAATTCATCAACCAGCTTTGCGCCACCAACACCGAGCAAAATAAACTGCGCCACTTTCGTCGCCACATTCGCATCATACAAACGATGAGTAATTGTTTGCGAAACATAATCGTTCTCCGGCAAATCAGTGCTCAGTAAAAACAGCGGAGCAGATTTGAAAGTTTCAGGGTTCAGATAAAACGCTTTCACCCAAACCGGATGGTCATGAATATCTATTTGAAATTTGATGCCGGTATCTTCAAGAAAGCTGTAATTTTTTTCCATCCAGGTCACCTGCAGCGTTTGGTCCTGGTTGCGGGCCTGGTCGTAGTAACCGTATTTCCATAAAATGCCGATGCCGATTAAATTCTGGCGCAATTCATAAGCGCTGCGCAAATGCGAGCCGGCAAGAAAGCCTAATCCTCCACTGTAAATTTTCAATGGCTGGTGCACTGCAAACTCCATCGAGAAGTATGCAACTTTTTTCGAATAGCGTTCATCCGCAGAATAAGGTACGTTGTAGTTAGTAAAGCTCATAAGCCCATTCTTTTGTTCTTAATATGGTTTTTAAGTGTGTAAAGGGGACGCAATATAACGGAAAAAATGAAATTCAATTGCTTAAGCCCCATTATGGCATTATTAAAACGATTGCGGAGGGGAAAGTTTCCAGTTTTCAATGGGCAGTTGGCAGTCGCTGATTCGAAATCGCTGCTAATATTTATTGTGAATGATGCTTCCGAGGACTGCAAACTGAAAACTGCCTACTGCCAACTGTTAACTGCTGGCTGAGGACTATTTTGGTACCAGCATCGGAACTCCGATTGAACATCGTTGCGTCGCAATCCGTTCATCGGTTGTGGGGCTATTGGGCTTTAGTTCTCTCCGTAAGTGTTCCATTATTGGTATGGTTAAAGCAATTGAGTATTTTTATTTAAATAATTAAGGAGCAGTGACGACCTAAATCATTTTCATAAAAAATTTTATGGAATATAAATTAAATGACTTTCATTATAACGTTCCCGAGCAAGACCTTATAAACGACCTTAAAAAAGTTGCTTTGAAATTAGGAACAACCGTGTTGACTTCGAGAGAATATGACGAAGCTGGAAAATATAATTCAGGAACAATACACAGAAGATTTAAGTCATGGAATAAAGCTTTAGAAAAAGCTGGATTAGAACCGGCATTAAGTTTAAATATTCCTGACAAAGAATTATTCGAAAATGTCGAATCAGTTTGGATTAGTCTTGGTAGACAACCAACTCATAGAGAAATGAAAAGACCTATTTCTAAATACTCTACTTATCCATACACAAGGCGATTTGGAACATGGAGAAAAGCACTTGAAGCTTTTATCGAATTTATTAACTCAAGCAATGATGTCAATCACGAAACAGATTTTATAGAATCTGAAGAGATTCGTTTGGAGCCAGTTCAAGAAAACGAAATAATTTACAAACACAAAACAAAACGCATTCCAAGTGAAAGATTAAAAGTTCAGGTATTAATGCGTGATGGAAACAAATGCAGACTTTGCGGAATTACTCTTACTGGAGATGATATACATTTTGACCACATATTAGCTTGGTCAAAAGGTGGAGAAACAGTTTTAGAAAACCTACAAGTACTTTGCTCAGCACACAATCTTGCTAAAGGGAATGTATGATACAGAACAACCCTTCATCAAGACCTCAACCAATCATTCTGCTGCACTTCATGGCGAGAAACAAAGCCGCCTGCTTCAAATTAATTACAACGGAAATTTCCAAGAGCAGATTCCCGCATACGCGGGAATGACGGCGAGAGCGTAACGAAATTCAAACTGCAAGAACTTTGAGATTACTTAGAGAGTTTCCGTCATACCTGCGTATGCAGGTATCTTGACATGCACATAAAATTATTTGCAATCAGTCAATCAAAAACAAAACCTCATTAAAACCACAATCAATCATCCACCCGCACGTCATGGCGAGGAACGAAGCCATCTGCTATTGCAATAAATGCATGCCGCCATTTATAAAGCAGATTGCTTCGCCATCCACCGCGGCGGACGCAATGACGGAAGCTCGCAAATAATTTTCCAATCAACTTATATTCGTTAACCAAAAACAAAACCTCTACAAAACTGCGTGCAATCATGCAGTCGCTCGTTATTGCAATTTGAAATATCGTACAAAATAACGTACATTTACATGTACATAAATTTATTATCATGCAAGCAGTATCAGTAACTCAGTTAAGAAACAATATCAAAAAATATTTAGACGATGTTTCAAAATCTTCAGACATAATCATAGTCTCAAGAGCTTCGGAAGATGAAGCTGTTGTGATATTATCGATGAAAGAATATAACTCATTGAATGAAACCGGGCATTTGTTATCTACTGCGGCAAACAGAAAAAGACTGCATGATTCAATCAATCAGGTCAAAGCCGGCAAAACTCGTAAATTCAAATTGTAAACTAATGCTATGAATTTTGAATTCACAGAAAATGGATGGGAAGATTTTCAATATTGGATAGAAACAGATAACTCTGTCGTTGAAAAAATCAAAGACCTGCTGAACGAAATAAAAAAGACCCCGTTTCAGGGAACAGGAAAACCTGAGCCGCTCAAATATGATTTAAAAGGTTATTGGTCGAGACGCATTACAGGAGAACATAGACTTGTGTACAAAGTAGAAGGCAAAAAGGGAGTAGACCAAAAATGCTATATTATTCAATGCCGTTTTCACTATGATTAATTAAGCCAAGAAACTAACACAACAAATCATCATCTTGCACTACAAATTTTATCGTGAACTTCTGTCCTAAGAACTGGAAACCGAAAACTCGAAACTGGAAACTATTTCCCCTTTTTCTTCTTGTCAGCTTGTGCCTTGGGCTTCACTTCTTTCTTTTTCAAAAACGTTCCTTCAAAAAAACATTTGATATCCCGATGATTTCCGCAGCCTTCAATTTCTTTCATCGTAACTAAGTTTTCTTTGAAAGAAAAATCAATAGCGCACGGGTCGGAGCTTCCGCGGAATTGCGCTGTTGCAGCAGAAGTAAATTTTCCTTCGCCTTTTAGTTCACCATTGCAAATGCCACCGTCTTTTTCAAAATGGACAAAGAACAAAAATGAGGAATTATTTTTCCCGTCGCGGACAGAAATGAAATTCTTTTTATCAATCACATAATCGCCGGAAAATTTATGTTTGCGCGGAAGTGTATCAATTGGATTGATAATGCTCAAAGATTTTGCAGCAGCGTCATTTGATTCAGTCAGTATCAAAGTAAAACCGCCCATATCATTCAGCACATAAGCATCTTTTTTATAAAGCAATTCTCCTTCTGCCGAGCGATGCTGTCTGTTGACAGTAATCGTGTATTTGCTATCAACCGTCACAGTCGCTTCATAATCGCTGTTCTTATCATAAGCGAACATCACTTTAGAAGCAATAAATTTATCCGATTTGTCAAAACAGAGCAGGTATAAAATTTCTTTCACATCAGTATAAGCTTTGCAGAATAAATAACTTTCTTTTTTCTCCGCTTTCACCTTTGCAACCGGGAACAAGTCAGGTTTATCTTCTTTGGAAAAATGTTTTGAAATAACTGAGTCAGGAATAAACTTCGTAAAAACCTCATAGCCGATGAGCGATGAATCGTTATCATCTTTCATGAAAATGCTGTCAGTGATAGTGCAGGGCGTTTTCACAGTTTCAAACGATTCCATAAAATCATCCATGCTGACTTCCTCATTGCCCGAAAGCGATTTCTTTTTGCTTTTGCAGCAGATTAAAGTACAAGCCAGAATGATTAACCAGATGAATTTCTTCATATCAAAATTGGATTTGCTCCGTTTCAATATTTAAAAATACAGATTCATCAGTTAATCATGAATTAATAAAATTTTATATTTCAAAAATAATTTTTTAGATTTGTCTAAATTTAAATTTAGTCTACTTGAAATATTCGGCAAGCAAAGAGAATTACCTGAAAGCGATTTATCATTTGCAAAGTGAGCATGATATCGTCACAACCAACGAACTGGCTGCTGCTTTGCAAGCCAAACCCGCTTCCATTACGGATATGCTGAAAAAACTAAAAGCAGAAAAGCTGTTGATTTACGAACGCTATCAGGGGTTCAAATTGAATAATGAAGGAAAAAAAGTAGCCATACAGATTATTAGAAAACATCGACTGTGGGAATATTTCCTTGTTAAAAAATTACAATTCGGCTGGGATGAAGTGCATGAAATGGCTGAAGAATTAGAACATATAACAAGTAAAAAGCTAATCGACAGACTTGACGCTTTTTTAGACTTCCCCGAAACCGACCCTCATGGCGACCCAATCCCGGACAGTCAGGGAAAATTCAATCATCAGAAACAAGTGAGTCTTCTGGAATTGCCGATGAACAAGTCTGTTAAAGTATCCGGCGTTGCCAGCCAGACAAGCGAGATGCTGGAATTGTTAGAGCATAAAAATATCCGCATTGGCACAAGGCTTGAAATCAAAAAGAGATTTCCGTTCGATAATTCGGTTGAATTAAAAATCAGAAATCAGGCACCCATCACCGTTAGTGAGCAGGTGGCAAAAAATATTTTAGTAAAAGATGCTGAATAAATTTCAAAGAAATGTTTCATTGAGTGAAGTGCACGGAAGCATCGACACTTCAAAGCCAAATCCCTGGTGGAAACAATTGTTTGTATTCTTCGGTCCGGCATATCTTATAAGTGTTGGCTATATGGACCCCGGCAATTGGGCAACCGACCTCGCCGGCGGCAGCCAGTTTGGTTATAAACTCATTTGGGTTTTGCTTATGAGCAACCTCATGGCAATATTGCTTCAAAACCTATCAGCAAGACTTGGGATTGTTCGCGGTCGTGATTTGGCGCAGGCTAACAGAGAAGCCTATCCGAAATACATCAACATCGCTTTATATATCCTTGCAGAAATTGCGATTGCTGCCTGTGATTTGGCTGAAGTGCTCGGTATGGCAATTGGCATTCAGCTATTAACAGGCATTCCATTAATTTATGCTGTTTCCATTACTGTGCTTGATACATTTTTATTGCTCTTCCTTCAAAGATTGGGCATGAGAAAAATGGAAGCATTTATTATTGGGCTAATTGCAATCGTTGCATTTTCTTTTTTAGCAGAAATTATTTTGGCGAAACCGGATTTGAAAGAAGTCGCAACAGGTTTTGTTCCTTCTTTGCCGAACAATGAAGCATTATATATTGCAATTGGCATTATCGGCGCAACTGTGATGCCTCATAATCTTTATCTGCATTCTGCATTGGTCCAGACAAGAAAAATTCAGCCGGGCGATGATAATATCAGAAGAGCATTAAAACTAAATTTTCTTGACAGCACCATCGCATTGAATCTTGCATTCTTAGTGAACGCTGCTATTTTGATTCTTGCGGCAACTGCATTTTTCAAACATGGCAACACAAATGTTGCACAATTGAAAGAAGCATATCAATTATTGCCATCACAACTAGGAACAAAATTCGCTTCCACATTTTTTGCGGTAGCATTAATTGCTGCAGGACAAAGCTCCACCATCACAGGAACACTTGCCGGACAAATCGTGATGGAAGGTTATCTGCAACTCCGAATCAATCCATGGCTGAGAAGGCTGATAACAAGATTGCTTGCTATCATTCCATCCATTATCGTGATATTATATTTCGGAGAAGAAAAAGTAGATAGCCTTTTGGTGTTAAGCCAGGTGATACTAAGCGTGCAGCTTGGCTTTGCCATCATTCCATTAATACATTTTGTGAGCGATAAAAGAACAATGGGAGCGTTTTCTATCAAAAACATCACAAAGTTTTTCGCATGGGCGGTTGCAACCATTCTCATTTATTTAAATATGAAATTGGTGTATGAAACATCCACTGATTTTTTTGCAACACCCGGAAATTTGCTTTGGAAAATAATTATTATCATTTCCTGCTTGTTGTTAATATTTCTTTTGATGTATGTTTTTGTTCACCCATGGCTGAACAAAGCACAAAAAAATGCATCCATACAAATTCATGCACAAGCACAAGGCATCAAAGAATTGCATATACCGAAATTCAATCACATCGCTATCGCTCTGGATTTTAGTGAGCATGATGAAAAATTATTGGAGTATGCAATTGGTCAGGGAAACAGAAACACAAATTATTTATTGATACACGTTGTTGAAAGTGCATCTGCAAGAATTTTAGGAACGCAGAGCGATGATTACGAAACACGCAAAGACCGTGAGCAGCTTGATTTCTACAGAAAACAAATGGAAGAGAAAGGTTTCAAAGCACAGATAAAATTGGGTTATCAAAACCGCACTAAAGAAATTGTAAAAATTGTGAAAGAAGAAAATGCAGATATGCTTGTCATCGGCGCACACGGGCACACAGGCATCAAAGATTTTATTTTTGGCGAAACAGTGAACAGCGTGCGGCATGAATTGAAGATACCGGTGCTGATTGTGAATTTGTAAGTGGTGAATAGTGAATGGTCAATGGTGAATAACAAAAAAAGCTTCGAGTGCTTCATTCAAAATTACATTACCAGTTTGTAATGATTGATGCATCAACAGAACTGGAAATTGCAAACTGGCAATTGAAAACTATCTTTTCTTCTGCAGCAAATGTTTCATCCTGCTGAAAGTTTCAGGCTTGATGTTTAGAAATGACGCAAGATATTTTTGCGGAACGCGTTGAAGAAGCTCGGGATTATTTCTTACAAATTGAACAAACCTGTCTCTCGTATTCAATCGCATCCTGTCATATTCCCATCTTTCTTTTTGAAGGAACAGTGATGTTACGATTAATCGTCCCAGATGCTCAAGCTTGTGGCTCTTTGCAAAAAGATTTTCCAGGTTGTCTTTTGTGATGGAAACAAAAATTGTCGGCTCAATAGTTTCGATGATATAGGTTGAAGGCATCCTTTCTTCGTAAGATGCAGTAGAATTGATGATGTCATTTTCTTTTGCGAGCTGTGTAATAACTTCATCCTTTCCTTTCAAAAAATATTTTCTCGCTAATCCTTTAATAATAAAGTTCAAGTAAATTTCTTTGTCGCCAAACTTAACAACCTGAATCTTCTTATCGAATTTTCTGACTTCAACCCATTGAGAGAACGCAATAAATTCTTCATCGGTGAATATGACGTACGCCGATAGATAGTGACGTAACTGCTGCAACATTTCGTGAGGGTTCATTTCGGTACACACAAGTTAACACTTAAAAATATGTTTTTAAAAAATTTGCACATATTAATAATAGCATAATAGAAAATCCCCATTTGATACAGATTCCCGGTATAATACAGAAATTGTGGTCAAACAGTTGCCTTGTTTAATTCGTTCGATTCTTGTAGGTTTGCTCACTTTTGAAAATAAAATTCAGGCTATGGCACAGAAAATAAAAGTTGCAAATCCCGTTGTGGAACTTGATGGCGACGAAATGACGCGCATCATCTGGAAGTTTATCAAAGACAAATTGATAATTCCTTATCTCGAAATTGACATTAAATATTATGACCTCGGCGTTGAATACCGTGATGAAACCAATGACCAGGTTACTATTGATGCAGCAAATGCCATCAAAAAATATGGCGTGGGCATCAAGTGCGCCACCATCACGCCTGATGAAGCTCGCGTGAAAGAATTTAACCTGAAACAAATGTGGAAGAGCCCGAACGGCACAATCCGTAACATCCTTGATGGCACTGTGTTTCGCGAGCCCATTGTGATGCAGAATGTACCAAGATTAGTAACGAACTGGACCGCGCCAATTATCGTTGGCCGCCATGCATTCGGTGACCAGTATCGCGCAACAGATACTGTGATTAAAGGCAAAGGGAAATTGACAATGACATTTGCACCCGAAGATGGAAGCGCTCCGCAAACTTTTGAAGTGTTCAATTTTAAAGGAGATGGTGTTGCATTGACAATGTATAATACTGATGAATCCATCAAAGGTTTTGCGAGAAGCTGTTTCAATATGGCGCTGAGCAAAAAATGGCCTTTGTATCTTTCTACAAAAAATACCATTCTTAAAAAATACGATGGCCGTTTCAAAGATATCTTCGCTGAAATTTTTGAGAATGAGTTCAAACAAAAATTCACAGAAGCAGGAATTGTTTATGAGCATCGATTAATCGACGACATGGTTGCAAGTGCATTGAAGTGGAACGGCAATTTTGTATGGGCATGCAAAAATTATGACGGCGATGTGCAAAGCGATACTGTTGCGCAAGGTTTCGGTTCACTCGGACTGATGACTTCAGTTCTGGTAACACCCGATGGCAACACACTCGAAGCTGAAGCTGCGCACGGAACTGTTACCCGCCATTATCGCGACCATCAGGCTGGCAAAAGAACTTCAACAAATCCCATTGCCTCCATTTTTGCGTGGACAAGGGGATTAGCATTCCGTGGAAAATTAGATGGCAATCAACCCTTGATTGATTTTGCCAATGCACTCGAAGCAGTGTGCATAGAAACAGTCGAAGGCGGAAAAATGACGAAAGATCTTGCAGTGTGTGTTCATGGAAACAATGTGAAAGCTGGCGAGCATTATCTATATACGGAAGAATTCTTAGACGCAATTGACGAGAACCTGAAGAAGAAAATGAAGCTCTGATTATAAAATTGTTATTGAAAAGCTTGCTTAAAATAGTTTTCGCTTTTAGGCAAGCTTTTTTTAATTTTGCCGCCCGTTCGGCGAGGTAGCTCAGTTGGTTAGAGCACAGGATTCATATCCGCCGCGGCGGACGGGAGTTCAACAATAGAAATTTGGCGAGGTAGCTCAGTTGGTTAGAGCACAGGATTCATAACCCTGAGGTCGGGAGTTCAAATCTCCTCCTCGCTACTAAAGTTAAAGGCACTGATCAAGTGCCTTTTCATTTTATGATATTCATCGTT
>DATGIX010000074.1:0-5187 GCA_035295505.1 Puia sp.
TTTTACGCTCATCGCAAGAATTCAACAAAAAGCTTTTGTTCAAAGACGATCTGCATTTTTCGACGACGAACGACATTTAGCATGCTGTTGGAGTTGTATGTTCGCTGATTCCGCCGTCTGACGATTTCCCATTTTTTGAGAATGCTATTCGAATTAAAATTGTTGCGCTTACTCAAAAATAGAAACCTGACTTACTTATACAATTATTTTTTCAAAATCTAAAAAGTGTATTTATGAGAAAAACACGACTCTTGTCAATGTGCGCAATTTTAATAATTGCGCTTTTCATTTCATCATGTAAAAAAGATTTCCCTCCCACCTGCAATTGCGATCAAAGCCAATTGGTAGCATCTGCTTCCGTTTTTGCATCAGGGTTAAACAATCCACGTGGATTAAAATTTGGTCCTGATGGAAATTTATATATCGCTGAAGGAGGAATTGGCGGAACAAATTCAAGTGCGGGCTTATGCGATCAGGTGGTGCCTCCCATTGGGCCATACACAGGAAGCACAACCGGAGCCAGAATTCTAAAGATCAGCAAGAGCGGTGCCATCACTACTGTTGCAGACAATCTCCCTTCCAGCCAAACAAACCCCGGACAAGGAAGCTTGGTTAGCGGTGTTGGAGATATTGCATTTATTGGAAACACACTTTACGGAGTGCTTGCCGGTGCTGGTTGTTCACACGGGGTCCCGACTATACCAAACGGCGTTGTGAAAGTATTACCAAATAAAAAATGGGATTTGATTGCCGACTTGAGCTCATTCCAAAAAAGCAACCCGGTTGCTAACCCTGAGCCTGACGACTTCGAGCCTGATGGCACATGGTATAGCATGCAGAGCGAAGGAGGAGATTTATATGCAGTTGAGCCCAATCACGGAGAGATAGATAAGATAGACAGATGGGGACATATTTCACGCGTGAGTGACATATCTGCATCGCAAGGGCATATTGTACCAACGTCAATGGTATTTCACAATGGCGATATTTATTTCGGAAACCTTAGCACATTTCCGATCACAGGAAATTCAAATGTTTATAAACTATCGCACAATGGAACAATCAGCATTGTTGCATCAGGCTTTAGCATGGTGACAGGAATTGCATTTGATGCAGTGGGTGGTTTGTATGTTCTCGAGAGCACAACAAATAATCCATTCCCAACTCCTGGCACAGGAGATGTTGTGAGAATAGATCCTTCCGGCGCAAGAGCAACACTTGTATCAGGATTAAGTGTTCCAACTGCGATGACATTCGGACCGGATAATAAACTCTATATTTCAAATTTAGGATATGGTGCTCCTCCGGGAGCAGGTGAAATATGGAAAGTAGAAATTACTTGCGCTAAGCAAACAAAAAAAGCAAGTTGATTTTTTAAAATAAACCCACTAAACCTGACCTGTTAATTATGGTTTAAACAATCAGCAAGAGGCTTTAAAAAAAGCCTCTTTTTTATTTCGAGTTGTTAGTGATTTTCATTTTAAGCATCTTCGCAGCAATGACACAGATCGGGCTTATATCAGACACGCATGGTTTTTTAGATGAAAATATTTTGAAGTACTTTCAGAACTGTGATGAAATATGGCATGCCGGAGATTTTGGAGATATCAGCATTGTAGAAAAATTAAAGGAACTGAAACCGCTTCGTGGTGTATATGGAAATATAGATGGAAATGATATCAGAAATATTTATTCTGAAACATTGCATTGGCAATGCGAAGGTGTAAAAATTTTCATGACGCATATCGGTGGTTATCCTCCTAAATATAATGCTGCCATAAAAAAAGAAATCATTCAAACAAAACCACAGTTATTTATTTGCGGTCATTCACATATCCTTAAAATTATCTACGATCATGATTTACAATGTTTGCACATGAACCCTGGTGCAGCAGGAAATCAGGGCTGGCACAAAATGAGAACTATTGTTCGTTTTGCTATTGATGGAAAAGAAATCAAAAATTGTGAGGTGATTGAGCTGGGGAAAAGAGGATAAAAGATTTGCTTTTCATTCAACTATATTTCCTGAAATTTGTTGTCATTAAATCATCAAACAAAAACTTATTTTATGAGTGTAGGTTCAAAACACATAGCGACGTTTTTATTAGGTGCAGCAGCAGCACTAGCAGCGCACAAATACATGAACATGACTCCGGAAGAAAAAGAAAAAATGGCCACTGATTTAAAAAATAAAGCCAATCAATTTAAAGACGAAGCTGAAAATGCTGCAGGAAAAGCAAAAGATTATTTTGAAGAATTAAAAACAAAAGGAGCCGCTGCATTGAAAGAACACATGGGAGATGCAGAAAATATTTTGCATAATCTTTTTGGGACAAAGCCATCTTCTGCTCCGGGGCAAGACACAAAAGCTGTTTAAAAAATTTTTTTTGAAATCATTCGAATTAAAAAAACTCTGAAAAACTTCAGAGCTTTTTATTTTATTATCTGCCTCCGGGTTTCTTCTGTTGTGGTGGCGGAGGATTATGTGGAATTTGTCTTTGTGGCGGGTTCACTGGTCTTGGCCTATTCATTTGTTGTGGTGGCCTTTGTTGCTGATGCGGTTGATTATTATGCTGCATTTGTGGCGGCTTATTATTTTTCATTGGTGCAGGCCTCACAACGTTTGGTGGAGGATTCACCGGTTGATGCCTCGGCGGGTTTTCAGGAATCACAGGCTTGTTATTATTATTTGGTGTTGACCTGTCAGGATTTGTTGGTCGATTTGCAGGCGGGTTATTTGGTGCAGGTCTTCTATTATTGTTAGGCCTGTTTGCTTCTGCATTCGGAATCGGCCTTGGATTATTTGAACGATTATTATTTGCAGCAGGTTTGTTTGTTGGCCTAAACCTGTCAAAGTTTTCTGCACGAGATGGTCTGGCATTTGTATTCTCAGTTTTATTAACCATTGGACGATACATAGAAAGATGCCCTGCATTTATTCTCGCAGCTCCTGGTCTTGATGCAGCAGCAATTGCAACAGGCCTTATTGCAATATGTGTGAATCTTTGAACATCATTTGGCTGAGGACCGCGAGTCCATGCTCCTCCTCTATTTCCATTATTCACCGTGACGTTATTAATCACTCTTATATTGTTGTTTACAATTGTGGTATTATTGATAATGGTTGTGCGAGGCCGCGGGCTCCATCCTCCATAAATATGGCTATGCCAGCTTGTGCTGGTGATGTATGCAGCACCTACAAACATCCACCATGTTGCAGGTGGGCGATAACTCACATAATCCGCTCTGAAATCAACTCCCAAAGGTGCCCAGCCATAGCAATTATTATAATATCCCCATGTTACCCAGGCTGGCGCCCATTCATAACCCGGCACCCAAAGCCATCCACGAACATCATCATAAATCCATCTTCCATAATGAAACGGCGCCCACCCCCATTCATAATCAGAAACCCATGCCCAGCCATCATCGGTATAAACCCAATGACCACGACTTCCATAAGGCCTGAAATCAGCACCTGCATAAGGCGACCAAACATACCCTTCACCCGGATATTCAACCCAGGCTCCATAAGGGCTTAGTTCATCATAAAAATTCTGAAATGAAATGGAGACATTCACCTGAGCATCAACTTTGCTCAGAGAAAAGATAAATGCAATTACCAATAATACTTTTTTCATAAAAGTCTATTTAAGTTTATATTCACTCGTCACAAATACATCCATTCATTAGTTCTATTAACAAAATTGAAGCCTGTTTTAATCATATTAATTTTCACTTTTCTTTTTACTAAAATGGAAGCACAACAAAAAGATGCTGTTGCAGGCGAATATTATCTGCAAGGCGTGATGGAAACAGCAAGCGGTATTCAATTAAAGCCTGATTCAACATTTGAATTTTTTTATTCTTATGGAGCACTCGACAGATATGGCTCAGGTAAGTGGAGCATTGCAAATCATAGCATAGAATTGAATAGCAGAACAAGACCACCTTTAGATTTCAAATTAATATCAGGAAAAAAAACTGCAGAAAATTCTATAACAATAAAAATTTCTGACAAGAACACAAATCTGCTCAGATATGTTTTATGTATTGTTAAAACTAAAAACGGTGAACATCAGCAGATGACAAATGTGGAAGGAATTGCACAATTCCCCAAAGAAAAAGCAGATTCCGTTTCATTGATTTTTCAATGGTGCCCCGACAGGTTTTCAACTTTCAACATTAATAGTGATAACAACTATTTTGAATTTGGTTTCGAGCCATGGATCGCAGAAATATTTTTTGAGCATTTTCAATTAAAGATTGAGAAAAATAAATTGACAGGCAAACATCCGTTGATGGAAGGAGATAATTTCAGGTATGTGAAAGACTAATAGAAAATATATTCAATGCGATCCATACCAGATAAAAAAATATTTGTTCATTGCTCATCAAATCCCCTAAATTTATCCTTTCAATTTCTTTCACACATTTTTGTAAAGCTATATGGGAGATATCCAGGTTAAGAAACAAACAAAACAATACGATGCAGTAATAGTAGGTTCTGGAGCAGGTGGCGGGATGGCTGCTTATGTTTTAGCAAGTGCAGGATTAAAAGTTTGCCTGTTGGAAGCAGGGCCAATGTTCGATCCAAAAAAAGATTCCAATCAATTTAAAAATCCATGGGAATCGCCACGCCGCGGTGCCAGCACAAAATATCGCCCATTCGGTGATTTTGATGGCTGCTATTGGGGCTGGGACATAGATGGTGAGCCATACACCCATGTTGGCGACACAAAATGGGAATGGTGGCGCGCAAGAATGGTTGGGGGAAGAACGAACCATTGGGGGCGAATTTCATTGCGCTTCGGGCCAAAAGATTTCAAAAGAAAAAGCATTGATGGTTTAGGCGATGACTGGCCGATTGGTTATGATGATATCAAACCTTATTATGACAAGATTGATAAGATGCTCGGCGTGTTTGGCACAAATGAAGGATTGCCAAATGACCCTGACGGATTTTTTCTTCCACCTCCAAAACCCAGGCTGCATGAGCTTTTCATCAAAAAAGCAGGAAACAGCATAGGCATACCTGTTATTCCTTCCAGGCTTTCAATTCTGACCAAACCAATGCAATTACCTGGTGGCGGTGACAGAAACTGTGTGTTCTGTGCACAGTGCGGGCGCAGTTGCAAATTTTACGGAGATTTCTCTTCATCATCAGTTTTAGTGCTGCCTGCAGTA
>DATGIX010000075.1:0-56683 GCA_035295505.1 Puia sp.
TCGTTGAAAATATGGATGCTTATTATGATTTTCATGTGAACAAGATTAGCCAGCTTGAAAATATCGGGCAATTGCAAAGCACGTTTGTGATGAGCGTCATTAAACAGACGCACCAATTAGTCTGACACAAATTTGCACGAATTGATATGAATTAACGCTGACTAAATTCATTTAATAAATTTAATTTTGAATGAGCGTTAACAGACATCTAACATCTAAAATCTAACATTAATGTACACTTACGATACAGTAACAGACGCGGTGAATGGTTTGAAACAAAGAGGATATACAATTGATTTTAATCTCGAAAATGACAGCATTCATTGTTACACAACTCCTGTTTCATTAAAGCCTTCTGAATTTGAGATTACAGAAGTTTATCGTTTCGAGGGCGACAGCAATCCAGATGATGAAGCCATTGTTTATGCGATTGAATCAAAACATGGGCATAAAGGAGTTTTGGTGAATGGGTTTGGAATATCTTCAAATGAAACAGGAGATGAAATGATAAAAAAACTAAGTGTTCATCCTTAATAATTCTCTTTCAAAATTTTCGCAACTACTTTATCAATAGGAAGTGTAACAGTTTCGTCTGAAAAATTGCTCCAATCAATAAAACGAAAAGTTTCTGTTTCTTTCGTTCGCTCGTAAATTTTCATTTCACGCTCGTCAAAATCAAAAGGCTTGTTGCGCAGTGGAGCTTTGATGGGTTCTAAAGCTTCGGCAAAATAATAGATAGATATAATCTGATCAGCCGGATTGAATGCGCTCATCTGAAAGAAATCAGTCGTGTAAATATGGTTAGTAATTTTCACTTCCAGATCCATTTCTTCTTTGAATTCTCTTTTCAGGCAATCACGTGTGCCTTCACCAAATTCAAGGCCACCGCCCGGGAATTTGGTATAATAATCTCCACGGATAAATTCATCACTCACTAAAACTTTTTTATTTTCTCCAAGCAAAATGCCATAAACACGGATGGTGAACATTTGATTTTGAGTTTACAGTTTCCAGTATTCAGTTTGCAGTTCCTTATTTTAATCAAGCATCATTTTTTTCAAATCGTTGCTATCAATTCGAGTATCCGCGCATTTTCAAATTTGCTAATTATGGCTTGATTTCTACTTCTCCTTCAAAGACTCTTTGTGCTGGCCCGCAAAGCCATATATCTCTGAAAGTATTTTCATCAATCCGGTCATACTTCACTGTTAGCTTGCCGCCTTTAGTAATTACTGTTACTTCATTATACCCTGCATCATTATGATGACAGACCAATGCACTTGCTGTTACGCCCGTTCCGCATGATAATGTTTCGTCTTCCACACCACGCTCATAAGTTCTGACAACAATTTCGTCAGGTCCTTTCTCTTCCACAAAATTCACATTGATTCCTTCCTTACCAAATTTTTCGCTGTAGCGTATTTCCATCCCTTCATGGTACACATCATAATCCATCACGTCGCTCACATTTTTTACGTAATGAGGCGAGCCGGTATTCAAAATAAAATCATTATCATATTCAGTAATCCCATCCACATCTTTCATTTTCAGGTTCACGATTTCGCCATCAATTTCGCCGTCATGCTCGCCATCTACTGCAAGGAAATGATAACTGCTTTTGTGAATGCCAAGGTCGTAAGCAAATTTTATCATACACCTTCCGCCATTGCCACACATGCTGCTTTCACGGCCATCAGCGTTGTAATATTTCATTTCAAAATCATAGCCTGTTTTAGGGTTGAGCAACATCAATCCATCAGCGCCAACCCCAAACCTGCGGTCGCAAAGAAGCTTCACTTTATTAACCGGCAAATCTGTGATGCTCCAATTACGGTTATCAATAATGATAAAATCATTTCCTGTGCCCTGATATTTATAAAAGTGAATTTTCATACCCCAAATCCGCCGCGGCGGAGCTTTTTAAGTTCTTGATTAAAATTTATTAATGCTAAAGTTCATTTGTTACTTATTATATAATCTTCAAAAATACAATAAGAAAGCTTTATTTAAATAAACCGCAGAGGGAGTTAATAGTATAATTAAAAATATCTGTTTTGAAAACAAGCTTGCATTAATTTTAATCACCAAATTATCTGCACATGAGAAAGTTCAGTTTTCTTGTCTTTTTGTTTTTTATATCTATCGTTTCTGTAGCTCAAAAAAAACCTTTGGATCATTCTGTTTATGATGCATGGCAAAGCATTGGTGAACGAATGATCAGCAATAATGGTAAGTATGTTGTTTATACAATTAATCCGCAGGAAGGTGATGCAACGCTTGTAATTCAAACTTCAGACGGGAAATATAAAAAAGAAATTGCCCGTGGTTATAATGCAATGATCACGGAAGACAATCTTTTTGTTGTGTTCAAAATAAAACCTCTTTTTAAGGATACAAGAGATGCAAAAATCAAAAAGAAGAAGCCTGATGAAATGCCGAAAGATTCTCTGGCAATTGTTGAATTAGGGAAGGACAGCATTACAAAAATTGCCGGAGTTAAAAGTTATAAGATGCCAGAAAAGTCTGCCGGTTGGCTTGCTTATCTTTCAGAGAAAGGATTTCCGGAGATTAAGAAAATTAAATCAGAGCCTGATTCATTAACGCGATTGAATAATATTTCACGAATGGCAGATAGTCTGGTTCGCGTTGTAGATAGTTTAAGAAATAAAGCCGAAGAAGCTAGGACAAAAGGCATGAGCGTTTTGCAGCCTGCAAAAAAAGAAACAAAAAAATCTGCCGAGGAAACTATTGAAGAAGGAACAGAGCTCGTTCTGCGCAATCTGCAAACCGGCGAAGAAAAAAGATACAAATTGGTGAGCGATTATCTGTTCAGCAAGAACGGAAAGAAATTTTTGATTGAAACAACAAAGAAAAATAGTGATTCACTGAGCAAGGACTTTGTTTTATTGATGAGCATTCCTGAAATGAAAATTGACACTGTGATGAAAAATTTCAACGATGCAAAAAATTATGCATTTGATGAAGACGGCAACCAGCTCGCATTTGTAGCAGAAAGAGATAGTGTTTCAAAATCGCTTCATAAATTTTATAAGCTCTGGTATTATAAAAACGGATTGGATAGTGCTCAATTGCGCGGCGACATCAATACTTCCGGCGTTTCAAAAGGGCTGACGATTAGTGAAAACTACAATCTCAATTTCAGTAAAGATGGCAACAGATTGTTTGTAGGGTTAGCAACAATCAAGCAAGCGAAAGACACAACTGTTCCGGATTTTGAAAAAGCTGGTGTTGATGTTTGGAATTATAATGATGATAATCTGCAACCTGTTCAACTGAAAAACCTTGAAAGAGATTTAAAGAAAAGTTATCTCGCAGTTTGGGATGTAAATAAAAATTCAATACTTCAATTAGGTGATGAAAAATTTCCTGATATACAAATCACGAAGGAAGGAAATGGAGATGTGTTTTATGCAGCTTCAGATTTTGGGAAAAGGATTGCAAGGCAATGGCAGGGATTTGCTTTGAGCGATGTATATGCTGTCAATGCAAATTCAGGAGAGAAGAAATTAATCATCAAAGATTTTAAAGGAAATATTTATCCTTCATACACCGGAAAATATTTGTTATTGTATAACGACAAACAAAAAGGGTATTCTGTTTATAACAGTGAGACAAATCAACTATATAAAGTTGCAGCAGATATTAAAGTGCCATTATATGATGAAGAGAATGATGTTCCTGATGACCCGCAGCCTTACGGAATTGCAGGTTGGGAGAAAGATGATAAGCATATTTATATTTATGATAGGTATGATATTTGGAAAGTTGATGCTGATGGAAAAGGAAATTCTGAACGGGCAAATCTATCAATGAGATTTGGGAAAATTTCAATTAGATATGTTAACGCAAATAAGGATGAAAAGTATATAAATCCTAACGATAATTCCTATTTCAAGTTATATAGTGAAATTTCTAAAAAAACGCTTTATTCGAAATCGAAATTATCTATGCCTGCAGATATGAAAGTTCTGATTTCTGAAAATGAACTTTCTTGTAATGGCTTTTTAAAAGCTGATAGCGTTGATATGTATTTATATGTAGCTGAAAACTATACATCATCACCTAATATTTTTGCCTATTCATACACATTAGACTCTTTAAAAGAATCAACTATAGCAAACAAGTCTGGATTTCATGTGATAATTGGATCAAATGGAATTCAACTCTCTCATATCAATCCTCAACAATCGCAATACCTGTGTGGATCTGCAGAACTTTTCAAATGGAAAGCATACACCGGAAAAGAAACAGAAGGCATTTTATACAAACCGGAAAATTTTGATGCGAAGAAAAAATATCCAATGATTGTTTATTTCTATGAACGGAATAATAACACGCTTTATAATTATCTTACACCATCGCCAACTCCTTCGCGTTTGAACATTCCATTTTTCGTGAGCAGAGGTTATGTAGTTTTTGTTCCTGACATCTGGTACACAACAGGTCATCCCGGCAAAAATGCTTATGATTATATCGTAAGCGGAACAAGAGCATTGATCAAGCAAGGATTTATCGACAGCACAAAAATCGGTTTGCAGGGACAAAGCTGGGGCGGTTATCAAACAGCTATCCTCATCACACAAACAAATTTATTTGCTGCTGCATGGGCAGGTGCGCCTGTTGTGAATATGTTCAGCGCTTATGGAGGCATTCGCTGGGAGAGTGGCTTGAATCGTCAATTTCAATATGAACATTCACAAAGTAGAATTGGTGCTACTATTTGGGAGCGACCAGATTTGTATATTGAAAATTCTCCGCTTTTCCATTTGCAAAAAGTGAAAACACCATTGGTGATCATGAGCAATGATGCGGATGGTGCTGTTCCATGGTATCAGGGAATTGAATTTTTCACAGCCATGAGAAGATTGAATAAACCTGTGTGGCTATTGCAATATAATGGCGAAGCACATAATCTGGTTGAAAGAAGAAACAGAAAAGATATTCAAATCAGAGAGCAACAATTTTTTGATTGGCTATTGAAAGGAGAGAAGCCGCCGGTGTGGATCACAGAGGGTGTGCCTGCAACGCTGAAAGGAATTGATTATGGATTGGAAATAAAATAATTCACTAACAATTGAATTCATAATTATGTCTAAAAATGCAATCCGATAAAATTATTTTGTTTAATTTTCTCCCGCCATTATTAAATCTTAACTGTTTATCATGAAAAAAACATTCTTATTTACGCTGCTTCTGGCAGTTGCTGTCGTTGGTTTTTCTCAGGTTCGATTCGGCATAAAAGGCGGCCTTAATCTTGCGGGTCAGCTTTTGCATGTAAAAACAATGGGCATTGACGTCTCTGAAAGTGGCAAGACCATTCCTTCTTTTCATATCGGTTTTTTTGGAGACATTCCTCTTTCTGAAAATGTGAAGTTCGATCCCGAAATACTGTTTAATGGCAAAGGTGCCAATTTTAATGCGCTGGATAATAACGGGGGAAATACAGAAACAGCTAAGGTTCGCCCATATTATTTGAATGTGCCGCTTAATCTATTGTATTATCACAAATTAAAAAGTGGCAATACAGCCTTATTTATTGGTGGCGGCCCCGATTTTGGTTATGGTCTTTTTGGCAAAGTGTCTAATTCTGATACAAGTGAAAATGTTTTTCAAAAAGACGGATTTAGAAGATTTGATTTTGGCATCAATTTTATCGGTGGTGTTGAACTGACTTCGGGTGTACGGATAAGCATTAACTATACTTTAGGAATTACGTCTATTGTTGATAATTCAGCTGCTGCTCAGGCCGGTGTTGACAGTGAGACATGGAAAAACCGTGTGTTCAGTATTTCGGTTGGTTATCTTTTCAGAGCTAAAAAATAATCTGAATTTTTAAGCAGCCTTCGCAATATATCTTACCAAACTTCTTTTGGCAATCGGTAATAAGGTTTCTTCAACAGGGAATTTCAATTCTGTCTCTATTGAATAGACAGCAGGATTTGGCAATTGCGATTTTGTTTTAATCAGTTCTGATTTAATGCTCTCATAAGTGTTCACCATATTGCGTTCCCATGTGTGAACATATTCTGTGCGTATGCTCCTGTATTTTTCATCTTGTTTTTCAAAAAAACTTAAACGATATTGATAAACGCGGGTGCTGTTATAGCTGCCTTCGTTCAAAAAGAAATAACCTTCGTTGATATCAAGCGGAATAATGCCGACAGGAAAAATAGTAAGCTTGGTTTCTACAAACTCATAAATTTCAGTGGCACTTGTAATGGTCGTCTGCATTTCAGAAACTGAATAATTGATGATTTCTTCGAGCTCCTGCATCAGGTCATCATCGCCAATCATTTGTTCATATAAAACTTGCAACTTCTCAATTTGTAAACCACTTAATTTTTTAGGAAACTGTTCCTGCAAATATTTTTTGTTCTCCCGAAACGCGACCAGATTATTATAATGAAAAATGATGTCAGACAGTTGCGGATAAAGCATATTCTGATTAAAGTACTTGTTCACTTCCTGTAAATAGGCAAGTAGCGTATATTTCTTCAGTTCAAAATCGATATAGCCATCTGCAAACCATGTTTCGGATAATGTTTTCATTATGTGCTGGGTTTAGTGCATTCTTCAAATTACGAAAATCTGATGAGAATTTATGATGCTTGTTTATCCACAGAATGTTAAATTACGTTATGAAACTTTTTACCGGGTTGCTTATCATTTCCTTGTTTCTAACGTCCTGTTCGCAGACTTATTATATAGTGAGGCATGCAGAAAAAGATACAAGTGACCAAACTGCAAAAGATCCGTCATTGACAGAAGCAGGCAAACAGCGTGCGGAAAAATTAAAAGAGATATTGAAGGATGAAAATATTACAAATGTTTTCGCGACAAATACAGTTCGTGCAAAATCAACGGCACAGCCAACAGCAGATTATTTTCATATCAATATCGAGCAATATTCAAAAACCGATTCTGCATTTTTTGCGCAATTGAAGAAAATAAAAAAGAATGTGTTGATAATCGGTCACAGCAACACTGTCAAAAATATCGTGAACGGGTTGTGCAATAAAGAAAAATTAAAAGCCGATTTGAAAGATGATGAATTTGATAATTTGTTCACGGTGAAGTATAAACGATTTTTTGGGCTGCATATCAAATTTGCCCGGCAGAAATATTAATATTAACCACAGAGATAAAACCTGTGCCTTGAATCTTGTCTCTTGTGCCTTAGTTCTAAAAATCCCTCTCAGGATTAAAGTTCTGCAATTCGTTAGCAACTGCCGTAAGGAAAGTTGCGCCAAGGCTTCCATCAACAATGCGATGGTCATATGAAAGCGACAGGTACATCATATGCCTGATAGCAATGGAATCGCCTTGCGAAGTTTCAATTACGACAGGGCGTTTTTTGATTGCGCCAACTGCAAGTATCGCAACCTGTGGTTGATTAATAATCGGAGTTCCCATCAGGCTTCCAAATGTGCCAACGTTCGTGAGTGTGAAAGTTCCGCCTTGTGTGTCTTCGGGTTTTAATTTATTAGTGCGTGCATTATCTGCCAGATTGTTGACTTGTTTTGCAAGCCCTACAAGATTTAACTGGTCTGCATTTTTGATAACAGGAACAATCAGGTTACCGCTTGGCAATGCAGTTGCCATTCCGATATTGATATCTTTTTTGATAATAATTTTATCTCCATCAACTGAGCTGTTGATCAATGGATATTTTTTGATACAGCGCACAACTGCTTCAATAAATAATGGAGTGAAAGTGATTTTTGTGTTTTCTCTTTTTTCGAAATCCTTCTTCACTTTATCGCGCCATTGAACAAGATTGGTAACATCAGATTCTGTGAAACTTGTTACGTGTGCGCTGGTATGCTTACTGTTCACCATGTGGTTTGCAATCAGCTTGCGCATGCGGTCCATCTCTATAATCTCCACGTTGCCGCTATATGAAATGGTTGGTTGTTGTTCAACGGCTGCTGGTCTTGAAATGACTGTAACCTCTTGTGCCTTGTAACTTGGTTCTTGTTCTTTACTTCTCGCATCTCGTATCTCGTATCTGGCATCTTGCCCAGTGCTTCTTGATGCAACAAACTGCAAAATATCCTGCTTTGTCACTCTGCCTTCATTGCCTGTGCCGGGAATTTTTTCAAGGTCGCTCATGCTGATGCCTTCGTTGGCAGCGATGTTCAGAACAAGCGGGGAGTAAAAGCGTGTATTGCTCACCGTTAGTGGCTTGCCATTATTGCTGCTTGGCATTTGTTTGGCTTCCTGAACGGGAGCAACTGCCGGAGCATTTCGCGAAGGAGCAGTTTCTGTTGCAACTGTTTTTATTCTCGCAATAGCAGCGCCTACGGGCACCACATCATTCACTTTGAACAACAATTCTTCAATAACACCTGAAGTCGTAGAAGGCACTTCGGTATCCACTTTATCGGTCGCAATTTCAAGCACGGTCTCATCTTCTTTCACAGCATCGCCCGGCTGTTTGTGCCATTTCAAAATCGTAGCTTCCATAATGCTCTCGCCCATTTTCGGCATAATCAGGTCAACAATCGCCATAATATTTTGTATTAATGATTAAGTGATTTTTTTTCAGCTCCTGAAATTTTTTATGATACCCACATCAGTTTTTCATGGCATCATCGCCCTAACATTAATGTCGGGATTCGTTCATCAGCAAACCAATGGTCATCTTCAGTCTGTAATTTTATCATGCAACAAAAAATCAAAAAGCTTCTATTCAAAATCGCACAGTAGCTCAAAATGAAGAACCGGCAATACAATCAGCGCCAAAGGTAAAATATTTCCTCACAATCGTTTTAGGCGCTTTAATTTTCAAGAATAAACTTTCTCGCCATGTTCATCGCATTGGTTGCCGTCAATTCAATATTCCTCATCCTGTCAAAACGAAATGAAAATTTCTGTGCGATAATTTTCTCTTTGTCGCCAACAGCCACCCACACAGTTCCGACAGGTTTTTCTGGTGTTCCTCCATCTGGTCCCATAATTCCTGAAGTGGTGATGATATAATCCGTGTTCAGTAATTCCAATGCGCCCTTCGCCATTTGGCGAACAGTTTCTTCGCTCACTGCACCGAGCGTCTCCAAAGTTTGCTTGCTCACGTGAAGCACATCTTCTTTGGTTTCATAAGCATAGCTCACCACACTTCCTTTGTAATAAGCCGAAGAGCCGGCAATGCTCGTTATCAAATGAGCGATATAGCCACCGGTGCAGCTTTCAGCAGTTCCTATTGTTTTATTTTTTTCTTTTAATAATTTGCCAATTGCTTCCTGCATCGTTTTGTCATCATCAATTGCCATCCATTCAGAAACCAATTGCTTGAGCGTTTCAAATTTGTTTTGCAATTCATCTTCCAATTCTTTTTTGTTATCTCCATTGCCGGTAAGCCTGAGCCTCACCATCCCATAATTTGGTAAATAAGCAAGTTTGATATGCGATGGTAATGAAGTCTCAAACTCCTTAATATGCTCTGCTAAAAACGACTCACCAATTCCTGATGTGAGCAAAGTTTTATGCATGATAAAAGGTAATATAAATTTTTTCTGTAGAGAGGGAATTACTTCATCTGTCATCATTCCCTTCATTTCATTTGGCACGCCGGGCATCGAAACAAATATTTTCCCGTCTTTTTCAAACCACATTCCCGGAGCTGTTCCACGCCTGTTTTGAATGACTGTGCAGCAATCGGGCACTTCGGCTTGTTTAAGGTTACGCTCAATCATCGGACGTTTCAGAATTCTTTCAAAAATCATTTTCACATTGGCGAGAGCTCCTTCGTCAACAACCATCTTGCAACCAAAATATTTGCAGAGCAATTCTTTTGTGATGTCATCAGCTGTTGGCCCAAGTCCGCCGGTTATCAAAACAATATGTGATCTTTTGCTTTCTTCATCCAATGCATTCCAGATATCGTCCCAAACATCACCAACCGCAACCCGATGATGCACCCAAATGCCTGCTTTATTCAGTTCCTGAGCCATCCACGAGCTGTTGGTGTCCACAACTTGTCCAATCAATAATTCATCTCCGATGGTGACAATGCTTGCAAATATTTTTTCCATATTAAAAATAATCAGCAAAGGTAAGCGTTGAGCCAATCGGAAACTGCATACGAAATCGCTCTCATAACCGTTAAATATATCTTTTATAATTATGCCTTGTAGGAATCAAAGCCATGACCTATTTTAGCGCACCCAAATAATAGTATTAATGGAATGGATTGAAATACTTAAATGCCCAATCACCGGAAAAGACATTCGTGCATTAACAGCCGATGAAATTTCTTCACTTAACCGGAAAATTTCTGATGGCAAAGTTTTTCAGGCTGATGGCAAACCTTTCACTGAAAATATTCAACAGGGTCTAATTACTGTTGATAACGCATATATCTATCCCATTATTAAAGACATTATTTTATTATTAAAAGATTTGGCTATTGTTGATTCTGCAGATAAGATTATCAAGGACACGATGAGCGATGATAAAAAATTAGTGCAGGATTTTTATAACCAGCGTGGCTGGCATGCGGATGAAGCGGGCAATTATGAAGATGCTGTTATTTTTGAAGACCTTCGCGATGTATCAAAAGATTATTTAAAAAAATGCCACGACCGTGTTGGCAGATTTTTAAACTCAAGCGGCAAATATATGCTGGACGCCGCTTCTGGCGCATTGCAATATGAAGATTACCTGCAATATTCTGCAAATTATAAATATCGCGTTTGTGCTGATTTATCTTTCACTGCATTGAGCGAAGTGAAAAGAAAATTAGGGGATAAAGCTCTTTGTGTTCTTTGTGACATGACGAAGATGCCTTTTAAAGATAACGTGATGGATGGATTTATTTCATTGAATACAATCTATCATATCCCGAAAGATGAGCAGGCAACAGCAATCAAAGAATTATATCGATTGCTTGCGAAGAATGGGAAAGGTGTTGTAGTGTATGAATGGTATAAACATTCTGTGTGGATGAATTTTTGGCTTCTGCCTTTCCGGGGTGTATTGTTTATTAATAACAGAGTGAAAGATGTATTTAGAAAAATAAGCGGTGATACCAAACAGCATAAGATGCTTTATTTCTATGCGCACAATTATGAGTATTTCAAAAATAATCTCCCGCCTTTCAAAGTAAAAGTGTGGCGCTCAGTGAGCGTTCCATTTATGAAAGGTTATATCCATTCCTGGTTTTTTGGCAAACAAATCCTGAACTGGCTTTATAACAAAGAAGAAAAAGAACCTGAGAAATGCGGCTTGAAAGGCGAATACCCGATGCTGGTGTTTGAAAAGTGAGTAGTGAGCGGTCAATGGTGAATAGTCGATTCCGAAAGCTGTATTATACTTCCTCATTTCTTATTCCTCATTTTTACTTTCTTATTCTTAAGATGGCTTCTTTTGTCGTATCCTTGTCAAAATTTTATTTATGGCTAATCAGGATTATAAGAATCACTCCCGTTATGTGCCGGGTTTCCATTTCCTAACTTTTGGTGCAATATTGGTGTTGCTGATTGGTTCAATCATCAACCTTGTTCATGCAGAACATAGCAATTTATATTCCGCTTCATTGATTTGTTTGATAGCTGTTATTTTAGGTTTGATTGCGTGGTTCACACGAGTGTTCGCTCTCAAAGCGCAAGACAGAGCCATTCGCGCAGAAGAAAATCTTCGCTATTTTGTATTGACAGGAAAGTTATTAGATGCAAGGCTCAAAATAAATCAGGTTATTGCTTTGCGTTTTGCTCCCGATGAAGAGTTTGTAACCCTGGCAAAAAAAGCTGCTGACGAAGGTTTGAGCAGCAACGATATTAAAAAAGAAATTAAGAACTGGAAGGCTGACCATCATCGTGCCTGATAAAATAAGGCTCAATCTTTTTCATCAATTGTTCCGGCATTGTTGTTTTCTTCATGGTTTTTATATCCATAAAATACAGCACAATTCTTCCGACAGTCAGCAATTCGTTCTTTTCATTATACACTTCGTGATGAAATTCTATACGGTGATGCGTAGGCAATTCTTTTAGGATAACCTTCACCGTTAGCAATTCATCATAATGTGCCGGACGAATGAATTTGTTATGCAATTCCACGACAGGCATCATGACACCCATCGCTTCCATATCCTTGTAAGTGAAGCCAAGATGACGGATACTTTCGGCTCTTGCAGTTTCAAAATATTGCGCATAATTGCCATGATACACTACGCCCATTTGGTCTGTCTCTGCATAGCGAACACGGATTTGAGTTTCGGAAATGAACATGTTAATGTTGTTGATGGAATGTTTGAGGTTTGAAGTTTAATGTTAAGCGACTTGAGATTCTTTGTAAAGATCGAATTTGCAGAACTACAAACTCGAAACTGTAAACTACAAACTGCTATCTTCCCATTGCAGCATCCACGCTGTATTTTCCCGGTCCGATAAGCAGGCTTATAAAGAATGCTGTCAGAAAAAGAATCGCTATTTCATATTGCGCAACAGGCATTCCGCGATGGAACATAAAAACAGCAACTCCTAAATCAATAACAATCACAAAAGCTGCGAGCCTGCTGAACAAACCAAGCACTAAAAGCACGGAACAAACTACTTCAGCAAATAATACCAACACAAGCGACCATTTGTGACCGATATGAAACGGGTCAAAAAAAGTATGCTGCAGCTCGCTGAACTTATTCAGTTTTGAAATGCCATGATACAGAAATAATAATACACCAAAAGTTGCACGCAGCAATAAAGTCGCAATATTGAAAGCTCCGTCAGAATATGCAGTCGATAATATTTTTTTCATCCTTGAATTTTGTTTCGCAAATGTAAATGATTTGATTTTTTGCTCAGTTCTCTAAAGGAAATGTTAATCCTTCTACTTATCCACACCTGTTTGGAACGATGTTTGGTTTAGGACAAAATAATTAGAAACTTTAGCGCGTTAAAACCACTTCAAGGACATTGGAATGAAAAGAGCAATCTTATTCGGATTTATTTTTATTGTCACATCTTCTTCGTTTGCGCAGCAAACCAAGTTTATCAACGACCCGCAAGCGACTTTCAAACAGGCGCAGGAATACTATCAAAAAGAATATTACAGTCTTGCATATCCGCTTTTCAAAGAGCTGGAGATGAACATGCATGAAGCTGATAACAGCAATCACTCCCTTAATTCACAGGAAGTGAAATATTATTCAATTGTCTGTGCGCTGAAACAAAATGAAGTTGTGGCAGAGCACAAGGCAAATGATTTTATTGACCTTGAAAACAATGAACCGAGAACACAAATGATGAGTTTTCATCTGGCTGAATATTATTTCCGCAAAAGAGATTACACTTCAGCAATTCGGTTATACGAGCACGTTAATATTGAAAACCTTGAGAACAAAGAGATAGCCGACATGAAATTTCATGAAGGTTATTGCTATTTCACACAGAATAAATTAGAACAGGCAAAGCCATTATTCAATGCAATCCGCCAATTGCCGAAAGACCCGAATTATCTGGATGCAAATTATTATTACGGATTTATTTCTTTCAATGATAGAAATTATAATGAAGCACTGACGGCTTTTAAAGTGGTGGAAGAAACGCCGAACTATGAAAAAGTAGTTCCTTATTATATCGCGAATATTTATCTGGTGCAGGGAAAGAAAGAACAGGCTTTGCAATATGCAGAGGCAAAACTGAAAAAGAACAATCAGTATTATGATTTGCAAATGCGCCAGCTTGTCGGGAACGGATATTATGAAGAACAGGATTTTGCAAAAGCACTTCCTTATCTGGAGCAATACGTGCAACAAGCGCCGAAAGTAACGCGCAATGATTTGTATGAACTTTCTTATTGTTATTATCAGACCAAAAACTGGAACAAAGCAATTGATGGTTTCAAACAACTAGGAAATAAATCAGATTCGCTCTCTCAAAATGCAATGTATTTATTAGGAGATGCTTATTTAAGAACAGGGCAAAAAGCAAATGCGAGAAATGCATTTATGGTTTGTTCGATGAACAGCAGCAATGCAGAACAAAAAGAGATTTCGAAATTTAATTATGCAAAACTTTCTTATGAGTTGGGATATCAGGATCTGGCATCAACAGAGCTGCAGAATTTCGTGAAGCAATATCCAAACTCAGTATATAATAAAGAAGCAAAAGAATTATTGGTGAATGTACTGGCAAACACCAGCAATTATAAAGATGCATTGAGCCTTACTGAAAGCATGGGCGCATCTGAAAACACAAAGCGGGCTTATCCGAGAATTTTATATGGAAGAGCAACTGAATTGATTAATGATGGATTGTTGATTGCGGCGAATGACATGCTCGACAAAGCTTTGAAAGATCCTAATAATGCTTCAGTGCTTCCTTATATCAATTTTTGGAAAGCTGAGGTTTCTTATCGCTTGAATAAAATTGATGATGCAATTCATTATTATTTCGAGTATTTAAAGAGCGGTAATGTAAGCGGCGAAGCAAATCCTACAAATGCGAAATATAATCTTGGTTATTGTTTTTTGAAGAAAGAAAATTATCGTCAGGCACAGGGTTTTTTTGAGCAGATTGTGAAAATGCCACAAATAAATTCCGGTTCACTTGAACAAGACGCGTACATACGCGATGCAGATTGTTATTATATGAACAGAGAATTTAAAACAGCGCTTGCGATGTATAATAAAGTGCTTGATTTCTCATGGCCCGCGAGCGATTATGCGACTTTCCAGAAAGCGATGATTGCAGGGGTGAACAACGGCCCTGAAAAAATCACGCTGCTGAATTCCATCAATAGAAAATTCCCGACATCGAATCTGATTCCTGATGCGAACATGGAAATCGCTATTACTTATCTCGCGAATGAACAATATCGTGAAGCGCTTCCTTATCTGAAAAATATTATCAGTGCGACTGGCAATGATGCATTGAAGCCTCGTGCATATCTGAAAGCAGGAATCACTTATTATAATCTCAACAATAGCAATGAAGCGCTCAATCAATACAACACTTTAGTAAAGCAATATCCGAATTCGCCTGAAACGCAGGATGCACTCGAATACGCAAAATCAATTTATGTAGAGCAGGGAAGAAGTGGAGAGTATGTGAATTTTGCGAAGACAATGGGTGTTGATATTTCGCCAAGCCAGGAAGACCAACTTGCTTATCAGGAAGCAGAAGTGCAATTCAATGATGGAAATTTTGCAGATGCTACAAAAAGATTTGAACAATACCTGAGCAAATTCCCTGATGGAAAATATTCGCTCGAAGCAAATTATTATAAGAGCGAAATTTATTCCAATCAAAAAGATTGGGCAAAAGCCGTGACCGGTTATCAGGCTGTTGCTGATAAAGCCCCGAACAAGTTTGCAGAGAAAGCATTACTACAAGCTGCGCATATCAATTTCTTCGAACTAAAAGATTATGCAAATGCCGAAAAATATTTCATCAAGCTGAAAGATTTTGCAAGCACTCAGGAAAATAAATCTGAAGCAATGCGCGGTTTGTTGCGCAGCCAGTATCAGCTGCAGAAATGGAATGATGCAACAGACAACGCAAAAGATTTGCTGAATGAAAAAAATATCAGTACGGATGATAAAGTGCTTGCCAATATGATTCTCGCAAAATCTTATCAATCCAATAATCAGTGTGAAACTGCATTGCAATATTTCCGCACGGCTGCATCATTGAGCAAAGCAGCTTATGGCGCAGAAGCGAGATACGAAATTGCGAATTGTTTGTATGCACAGAACCAATTGAAAGATGCAGAGAAAGCTGCTTTTGAAGTGATTAATAAATCGGGCTCTTACGAACTGTGGGTCACAAAATCTTATTTGATATTGGGAGATATCTATTTGAAAGAAAAAGATTATTTCAATGCGAAGGCAACTTTCCAGAGCATTATTGACAATGCGAAAATGGAAGACCTGCGCAATCAGGCAAAACAGAAATTAGCTCAGGCGACAGATGAGGAAAGCAAGAACAATAAAGTGGGCGCAGACAATCAATAAAACTCCGAATTGAAAAATGAAGTTCAGATTAATTTATATCACAACATTTTTATCAGGTCTTGGCTGTTTTCTTTTATTGAATAATGCTGCAAATGCACAGGATTCTACCAAAAGAAAAACAATTGATATTACTTCTCAATTCAAGCCGGTGCTTCGTGAAGCGGCAAAATTAAATTTTCATGCTTCTCCTTCTTTGTCTGATACTGCGAAGCCAAAATTGAATTATGATATTCCTTCCAAATTTTTATTATTGGCTTATCAGCCAGGGGAATTGAAGCCTGTTGCATTGCAGCCGGATTCAGTTTTGCCTTGGTACAATTATAATTATATCAAGATCGGAGTTGGCAGCGTTCACCTGCCTTATATCAAAACAGGTTTTAGTTTTGGTGATGGCAAAAGCACTTTTTTCAACATTTTTGCTGATGAATATATTTCGAAAGGCAAATTGCAATATCAAAGAAACAGCCTCACTGATATCAAATTAACTGGAACAGTCAAATCGCAGAATAATCTGGAATGGAACGGAGCGCTCAATTATAAGTTCGATGGAAATTATTTGTACGGCTATCAGCCCGACACTTTGAAATTTGATAAAGATAATTTGAAGCAAAATTTTCAAACATTTGGTGGAAGATTAAGCATGCACAATATGACGCCGACTGAATTTGGCTTGACATACAATCCAAATGTCAGCGTTTCGGTTTTCAGTGATAATGCGCCAACTTATAACCATGTGAATAAAGCATCTGAAGCGAATTCAGTTTTGAATCTTCCATTAAGAAAAGAAATCGGAAAAACATTTGCATTTGATTTGGGCTTCACTGCCAATCTCACCAACTATCGGTTGAATTCAAATTCAATCAACAACAATATTTTTTATGTGTCGCCAGCTTTGCTCTATAAAACTTCAGCGGTTAATGTTCGGGCAGAGTTGACTCCATCGTGGGATCAAAAGAAATTTCATCTGCTTCCAAATTTTTCCGGAGAAATAAATCCGTTTGAAGACAAGAAATTAATTTTCCAGATAGGATGGATCAGTTATTATGACAAAGGCTCTTATCAGCGATTTGAATCCATCAACCCATGGCTTGCGCAGCCAACAACTTTATTGAACACGCGTGTGCAAGAACGTTATGCGGGCATCAAAGGTTCATTAACTGATCACGTTACTTACTCTGCAAAAGTTGCATTCAACCAATATTGGAATATGCCTTTGTACGTGAACGACAGCGTTGGTGGTGGCAAAGATTTTCTGATCCGCTATGATTCATCTCTCAAAGATTTTTTGGTGCATGGAGAAATTGCTTACACTGTTGGCGAACAGTTCAGCATTTCAGCAGGATTAAGCATGCATCAGTATAAGTTAAGCACACAGGCAAAAGCGTGGGGCTTGCTGCCGCTTGAATTCAATTCAACATTGAAATGGCAGATATTAAAAGACCTTTGGCTGAAGAGCGATTTGTGGGCCTGGGATGGTGCCGATTATCTTGTGGTGAATGGGCCATCAGGAAAAAACAACCCTGCATTTGATCTCAATGCAGGCGTTGAATTCCGCATCACGAAGCAGTTGAATTTATGGCTGCAGATGAACAATATCTTCAATAACAAATATGAGCGCTGGAATCAATATCAATCCTATGGTTTCAATATCCTCGGCGGAATTGTGTTTTCATTTTCAGATAAATAAAAGCTTGTTAGATTAAGTTTTTATTTTTGTGCAATCAACCAATTAATTCTATTAAACATCCTTCCGCCTGTGGCGGACTCTTGTACAGTGTGAATTCTATTCGGCTCGCTAAGTAAATTCAGTTTTCATAATCGTAAAACAGCGCAGAGCGAAATGTAAATTCACGATTAATAAATCGTAAATAAAAATAGCATCATAAGTTTTTAATTCTACTCAAAATTTGTTTCTTTAGCAATTGAAAAATTGATGCCTATGTTCAGTATTTTGAATAGTTATTTATTTCAGCACAAGAGCATCAGTGTGCCAGGGCTTGGCACTATTTATCTCGAAAAGCTTCCTGCAAGCTTTGATGATAGCGGCAAAAATATTTTACCGCCCTCATATCATTTTCGCTTTGATAAATATTTTGATGCACCTGATAAAGATTTTTTTCTTCATCTGGCTGCAGAAAAAAATATCCCTGATTATGAAGCGATCAAATGGTATAATGAATTTTCGTATGAGCTCCGCAACAAAATCCGACACGATGATAAAGCCGAATGGGAAGGTGTCGGTATTCTGAAAAAAGATGATGAAGGCAATATTGTTTTTGAATCCACAGCGGGGACACCTCCGTTCCTTCAGCCGGCGCCAGTTGAATTTGTAAGCCGCAATGGGCAGGGAAATACAGTTATAGACAATAACAATACTACTTCGCTTGCTGCCACTGAAGAATTGGTTTATCCCGAAGAATTTGCTGAAGCAAGGAGCAAATGGTGGATATATTCATTAATAGCAGCCGCCGTTGCAGTCCTTGTTCTGCTGTTTCATTTTTCATCAAACGGTTGGAAAATTGAATCTGCTGGCAATCAGCAAACCTTGCAAATTGCTAAATAAAAATCTTCTCTTTCCATAACCGGAATTTCTTTCTTTTCTTTGTGCCTCCAAAAAAATGGAAGCACAAACAATCACATATTCATCATGCCCGGTTTGCGGTTCAAATAAATTGAACAAAGCACTTAGTGCCACCGATTATCTCGTCTCAGGATAAGAGTTTGAAATATGGCAATGCGAAAATTGCCGGTTAAGGTTCACTCAAAATATCCCTGACGCTAATTCAATCGGGCAATATTATCAGTCGGATAATTATATTTCACATACCGAGACCAGCAAAGGAATTGTGAATCGTTTATATCATTTTGTTCGAAAACTAACGCTGGCGGACAAACGACGCTTGATATTATCTGTGACGCGATTGGAAAATGGCAAATTGCTTGACATTGGCGCAGGCACTGGCGCATTTGTGGATCACATGCAATCGAATGGCTGGCAAACCATCGGGCTTGAGCCAGACGAAGCTGCACGCAAGAACGCTAAAGAACTGCACAAAGTAAATTTATTACCGCCCGAAGCATTCTCCAGATTTCCTGCTGATTCGTTTGATGTTGTTACCATGTGGCATGTGCTCGAGCATGTGCATAATCTTCATGATTATATTGAACAGCTAAAGAATATTATTAAGCCAGACGGTAGAATTTTTATTGCCGTTCCGAATTATGAATGTTACGATGCATCTTTCTACAAAAATTTTTGGGCAGCTTATGATGTGCCGAGGCATCTTTATCATTTTTCAGAAGAAGCAATGTTTCAGCTATTAAAAAAGCATGGACTAAAGTTGCATGCAACGCGGCCAATGTGGTACGATAGTTTTTACATCAGCCTCTTGAGCGAGAAATATAAAATGCAAAAAAGAAATTCAATAAGAGGAATTTTTATCGGGCTCATCTCAAACCTGAAAGCATTTGTTGACAAAGAAAAATGCAGCTCGCTGATTTATATTATCGGAAAGTAGTTGAGAGTTTATAGTTCAGAGTTAAGAGTCGAAGCGATTCATTCCGAACTCCCGACTCCGAACTCAGAACTATTTTTCAATAACTGAACTTCACTTCATAAATATTTGGCCAAAGCTTTCCTGTCACGTATACTTTCTTCGCCACCGAATCATAGGCAATGCCATTCATTTCTTTTGAATCGGGATATTTGTTTTTCGCTTCCGAGTCTAAAGTGGTGAAATCAAGTTTGCCGACAACTTTCCCACTAGCCGGATCTATCTTCAAAATATAGTTTGTTCCATATTGGTTGGCATAAATAAAACCATTTATCAGCTCCAGTTCATTAATGCTGGCAACCGGGCCATTATTATCTGTCACGCCAAGAATTTTGATGAGCTTAAAATTATTAGGGTCAAGATAACTGATGTTGCTGGTGCCATCGCTCATGATCAGATATTGTCCATCGGTTGTCATTCCCCAACCTTCTTCGCTTGGGAAAGTGAAGTCGCCGGTTTTCTTAAAAGTTTTTGCGTCATACACAAAACCGATTTTTGTTTTGTAAGTGAGCTGATAAACTTTTCCATTCAGGAAAACAATCCCTTCGCCAAAATATTTATTCTTATCAATCTCGACCTTTGGCTGAATTTTTCCCGTTTTCAAGTCAACAATGCCAAATAAAGAACGTGTACTTGGGACTTCATCAATATGCCCCGTGCTTTCATACAATTGCCCATCATGAAACAAAAACCCTTCAGTAAAGGAACTGGTATCATGCGGAAAAGCATTTACTACACTGTAATTAATAATTGCAGGAGTGTTGTCTGTTTCAGGATTATTTGTTGTTGTAGCAGGCGTTTTATCTTTATCGTTATTGCATGCAGTTAACACTAAAAATGAAAAGGCAATGATGAGTTTCTTATTCATAAAATTGATAGTCCGCAAAAATAAGGTTCAGTTTTGGGAATTGTTTTCAACATAATCATAAATTTTCATACAAACATTTTGAAGAGTGATTGAAAATGTCTTACTTTATAAAGCTTATTTATCTGAATACCGCTGATGCAGATCAGTTCAACAACACTTCAGTGATATTCCCCTCTTTAAGTCTTTAAAACTAATGTCCCCTGAACAAGCTTGCCAATCTCCTTTGACATTGGTCAATCTCTGTTGAAAATTTATCAGTGCTTTCATTGTAGTTACTTATCCTGGATATTTAATCCAATCTCTTCGTGAAATAACATTTGTTACTCTGAGGGTTTTTGTTCGTTCCTGTGAAACGACCGCACAAAAAGAAGTTTAATGCAACGAGCTATACTATTACCCTTGCTGTTGATCACGCATGCTGTTTTGTTTGCGCAGGATATTTGTCGCACTACAGAATACAGGCAGCAGCTTCTTCTTAAATCTCCACAGCTCGCTTCAAAGATTGCAGAAATAGAAAACAGCACACAAAATTTTATCAAAGCAAAAGCATACACCACGCTTGGTGCCAGTTCTACATCTAATGAATCAGGAATTATTAACATTCCTGTTGTTGTGCACGTTCTATACAATTCAGCCCAACAAAATATCAGCGATGCCCAGATACAATCACAGATTGATATTTTGAACAGAGATTACAGAAGGCTGAATGCTGATACATCCAACACTCCATCCGTGTTTCGTCCTGTTGCTGCAGATTGCGGTTTTCAGTTTGCGCTTGCAAAAGTAGATCCGAGTGGTTATGCAACGAATGGGATAATTCGCAAGCACACAAATATTCAAGCTTTCGGACTTGAAGACGGGATTAAATTTTCTTCATCCGGTGGTGATGATGCGTGGGACAGAGACAGTTATTTAAATATCTGGGTAGGAAATCTCAACGGCGGTGTTCTCGGCTATTCAAGTGTTGTAGGTTGTGCAAAAGAAAATGACGGAGTTGTTGTTTTGTATACAGCATTCGGAACGAATGGAACTACCATTGCTCCATTCAATAAAGGAAGAACAACAACGCATGAAATAGGTCATTGGCTCAATTTGATTCATACCTGGGGCGATGCAGATTGTGGTGATGATCTGGTGAGCGATACCCCACCACAGCAAGCTGCAGATAGAGGTTGTCCGAATGGCATTATCATCACTTGCAGTAATGCGCCTTATGGCAATATGTATCAGAACTATATGGATTTCACAAATGATGAATGCATGAACCTGTTCACTAATGGGCAAAAAGATCGTATGCTTGCATTGTTTCAGCCTGACGGTGCTCGGTATGCTTTGCTTTCCTCCGTTGCACTGACAGCAACACCTTTACCTAAACCAACTCCGGTATCAGTTGATAATGGCAGCTATGTTTCTGTTTATCCCAATCCTTCTAATGGCAGCGTTACTGTTCAGTTAAGTGATGATATTTCAACAGGCTCTCAGCTTGATATTTATAACCAGGTCGGACAAAAAGTTTCTTCGCAAATTGTAAAACAATCACAATTCGAGCTTGATATTTCTTCGCTCGGAAAAGGAGTCTACTTCATTAAAGTGAATGATGGAAAATGCAAAGTGATGACGAAACTGATGAAGATGTAATGTGTGATTTTGAAATTTCTGCATCTATTTTATTTCCCTGCGATTAGTTCTGCAATTTGCTCACCAACAACAGGTGCTAATGCTACTCCCATTCCGCCCATTCTCACTGCACAAAAAATTCCTTCTGAAATCTTTCTTGCAATTGGCATTTTTTCTGATCCGATTCCCATGATGCCGCTCCAGCGATGCTCAATGGTAAAAGATTTTGCAGGAAGAATTTTTTCATGAAGAAAATGTTCAAGCTCAGTTTGTATGTTTTCAGAAGTGGAAAGTTCGTACGTGTGTTCCTGGTCAAAGGCTTTATTGCGTGCCCCACCTAATAAAACTTTTTTTCCAAGGTTGCGGAAATAGTAAAAGCCTTCATCATAATGAAAAGTCCCTTTCCATGAAAGGTCAGGAATTTCTGATGTTACAAGGACCTGACCACGTGCAGGCTCAACATCAAGTTCAGGAAGCAGTTGTTTTGCAAATGCGTTTGTGCAGATGAGAAGTTGTGAAGTTGATAAATTGAAAGGTTGATCTGTTTCTAATTCGATTTTATTATTGACCTTTTCGAATTTTTTGATTTCTATTGAATTCAAAATCGTTACTCCCATGGAGACGACTAATTTCAAAAGTGCCTGACACAACTTTCCTGAATGTAATTGTCCTTCCAGCTTGTTCTCAATCAAATGTTGAATACCAGCAAATCCGAAGTCTGCAATTTTATCATCATTGAGGTAATATGATTTTTCTTTCTTTACTATTTTTCTGAGTTTGTGATTGAGGAAATCAATATTGCTGCGAAGCGTGTTGATATCAAATTCCTGATGATCGGTGATCAGTTCATAGCCACCGAAATCTTCATAACCAATTTCTTTATCCTTGAATGTTTTGCGGATTTTTTTCAATCCTTTATAGCGCATCTCCACAATTTCCATCGTTTGCTCTTCGCCTGATTTTAAAATATCAGCAATCAATTCCGTAACACTGCCGAAACAGGCGAAACCTGCATTGCGTGTGCTCGCGCCGATTGGAATAATTCCTCTGTCGACAATGGCTATAGATAATTTGGGATGATTTTTTTTGAGATGATAAGCACTCCACAAACCAACAAATCCGCTTCCTGCAATGATGACATCTTTGTGCGAATAGAAACTTTCTTTCTCCCAGACAGAAACCTGAAACATAATGGCAAGTTGATATTTACAGGAAAGTTAAGGAGAATAAATTTTACAGTAATCCGTTTAATAAAGTGTCATTTATTTTTGAACCTAACTTTTTCCAATGAAAAGAATTACCTGCGTTTTATGTTTCACTATTTTCTTCTTTGGTAGTTGTGATACTGCGCAACAGATTTTGAAAGATGTCAATCAGACTTCTTCTTCAGGATTATCAAACGATGATATCGTTTCAGGGCTGCGAGAAGCTTTGATTGTGGGCTCACAAAATTCATCCAACCAGTTATCTGCTATTGATGGCTTTTTTAAGAATGCTGCTATCAAAGTGCTGATGCCACCTGAAGCTCAGAAAGTTGAAAAAACTTTGAGAGATTTTGGGATGGGAGGGCTTGTTGACAAAGCAATTCTTTCTATGAACAGAGCTGCTGAAGATGCATCAAGGTCTGCAGCACCAATTTTTATTAATGCAATTAAAATCATGTCTATTCAGGATGCGCTCGGCATTTTGCGCGGCGGCGATTTTGCTGCAACAAATTATTTGAAAGATAAAACAACAGCTTCACTCACTGCATCATTTGCACCTGTCATTAAACAGTCGCTTGATAAAGTAAATGCCACCAAATATTGGTCTGATGTTTTCACTGCTTATAATCAGTTTGCCACTAATAAGATTAATCCGGACATCTCCGGATATGTTACCGGAAAAGCATTGGATGGAATTTTTGTGCAGGTTGGATTGGAAGAACAAAAAATAAGAAAAGATCCTGTTGCGAGAGTATCTGATATTTTGAAAAAAGTATTTGGGAATGCTGCAGCACAAGGCAATTAATCGCACACAAGAATTTTGTGAGCATCACAATCTTTTATCACGAACTCGCGATCACCATAAATTCTTTTCACAATTCCTTCTGTGATTTCTGCGCCATTTGATTTTACTTCATCATAAAACGAATCAATTTCAGCAAGCCGGATAATAAAATCGTAACCTGGTTTGTGAAATTGTTCATTCGTCTTCATAAAAATAAAAAGACATTCGCATGAAGAATGTCTTTTGAAATAATTAAAATAATCAATTGCTTAATCTAATCTAAAAGAAATTTTAGCAATGATGCCGAAAGTGGTTATCTGCCCATCTTTCACGTGAGCTTTGATATCCTTTACGTATACAGAATCGATGTTGCGGATGGTTTTGGAAGCTTCTGTCACTGCATTGCGGATAGCATCGTCAATACTTTTTTCAGATGAAGCAATCACTTCAATCACTTTTACAATTGGCATAGGAAAATCATTTTTTGGTTAATGAAAATTGTTCAGTGATAAAAGTAGGAAAAGAAATTAATTTTATTTTCCGTTAAAAGCTTTTTCCAAAACAGCAATGTCCGGCTTTGACATTTTAAACATGGCGTTCATCGCTCTGCTCACTTTTTCTTTGTCAGGGTCGTTCATCATTTTAGTCCAATCAGTTGAAATGACTTGCCATGAAAGACCGAATTTGTCGGTGAGCCATCCGCAAGGGCCTTCTTTGCCGCCATCTGATAATTTATACCAGTAATGATCAATTTCTTGCTGCGTTTCACAGCTTACCATCAATGAAATAGATTCATTGAATTTAAATAACGGACCGCCGTTCAATCCCAAAAATTCCTGTTCATCTAAAAAGAAATTAATAGTCATCACTGAGCCTTCAGGCTTTCTGTGAAATTCAAAACCTTCTTTTCCATAGTGAGTGGTTGTTCCGATTTTTGAATTTTGGAAAATGGAAACATAATGTGTTGCCGCTTCTTCTGCTTCTGAATCGAACCAAAGACAATTGGAGATCCGTTGTTTGATTGCTGACATAAATTGTTTGATTTGATGTTAGGAATTCGATTTGTCAGTACAAAAGTAAAATGTATGACAGAGATCCAGAAGGTGCAAAACGTAAATATAAGAGGGCAATTGCGACAGTTGTTTTCATCCATTAGCGATCAGCCTTCTTTTCATATTCATTAGTGTAATGTTAATGAATATCTGAAAATATCAGAACTTATTGATCATCGTAATTCCAACACCTTGAAACTTGTTCATATCAGGCAATTCCAAAACAGCATCCCGAAGGCTGATGTTTCTGCCAATCAATTTTTGAGGAAACAGCTTGTCGTTTTTTATCATTTCCAGCATCAAAACATAATTATATGCCTGCATGCCATGGCTACCATATATCTCCAATTCATTTGCAATCACTTTATCCATCGGTATCTTAGGATGTTTGTGTTCTGCAACCATCAGTCCGACCTGAATATGTTTGCCACGTTTTCTCAGGCTGTTGATGGAATTGAAGCAAGTCACTTCACTTCCTAATGCATCAAGCGAAACATGTGCGCCGCCTTTTGTGATTTCTTTTATTTGTTCAGCAATATTTGTTTTATCTTTTGCATTGATTGTTTCAACAGCGCCGATGGTTTTTGCAAAATCTAATTTGTCATCGGCAATATCGATTGCAATCACATTTGCGCCGAGCGCGTTTGCAATCATAATTGCTGATAATCCAACACCACCGCAACCATGCACAGCGACCCATTGCCCGCCTGCTACTTTTCCCTGAGCAACTACTGCGCGAAATGAAGTAGCAAAACGACAGCCCAAACTTGCTGCGGTTTCAAATTCCATATCATCAGGCAAAGCAACAAGATTAATATCTGCACGATCGATAGCAACATATTCTGCGAATGATCCCCAATGCGTGAAGCCTGGTTGCGATTGATGGTCACAAACCTGATGATTTCCCGAAATGCATTCATGGCAAATGCCGCAACCGCAAACGAAAGGAACTGTGACTCGATCACCAACATTCCATTTTTTTACATCCTTACCAACAGATTGTATAATGCCTGCAAATTCATGACCGGGAACATGAGGCAAAATGATATCTGCATCATGTCCCATCCAACCATGCCAATCGCTTCTGCAAAGCCCTGTTGCTTTCACTTCAATCACCACTCCGTCATCGGCTGGTTTCGGATCCGAAACATTTTTAATAGTAGGCGGACTTTTAAATTTTTCAAATATCAGAGCTTTCATGTTGCTTGTTTGTTAAGATGCCATACGATTTCACAAATGTAATTCAGGAAGCCTCATTTGGCAACCCGAAGCACAATAGTATTACAGTCGATGAACGGAGCGTCGCAACGATGTCGAGAAAAGAACAAATGCTTGTTCCATTATTTCTTTTCAATAATAATTGAACTTAATGATGCGATTAATGAGGCGTAAATTTTGTGACAGTGTTCTTGATTGGGTTTTGATTTTTTAAATATGTATAAATAGCTGCAAGGTCTTCTTTGTTCATTCTTGCATACATATTCCAGGGCATAACGCTATTGAATTGACCTGGCGAAACCGTTTGTGGCTTATAGCTTGAATCTGCATAAGTTTTAAATCTGGCAATGAAAATATCTTCTGTCCAGCTTCCGATTCCGGTTTCTTTATCAGGGGTAATATTTGCAGAACGAACAACAGAGCCATCAGGAAAACGAAATTCGCGGCCACCGCTAAAAGCAAGATCAGGAATAATTCTGCCTTTATCAACCTGCGTATGACATTCGATGCACGCACTTGCATTCACCATGTATTTGGCGTAGGCCAAAGTATCGGATTTTGCGGGCAGTTTTCCCGGCTCCGCTTTTGATGGAATTGTATTGATGATAAAATTCATTGGGAAATCAGAAACTGATTCCGTTACTGCATTTTCTATTGGTGCAAGCGTGCGGATATAAGCAATAATGCATTTGATATCTTCAGGATCCATCTTCCCATAATGCTGATAAGGCATCAGCGGAAACATGGCTCGCCCTTCTTTTGTAACTCCGGTTGTGATCAAACGAAAAAGTTCGCCATCAGTATATCGCTTGATTCCCGCCGGCGTAATATTTTTTGAATAATATACTCCGGGAAAACCTACTTTTTGGTCAAAGCGCTCGCCACCTTTGCCAAGCGTTCCTTCAGTAAGTGGCCCTGCAAACTTACTCCAGTCGCGGGTTGAATGACAATCCATGCAGATAGTCACGCTATTCGCAAGATATCTTCCGCGCTCAATTTTTTCAGGTGTAGATTCAACTATCAAATCCGGTGCAGGCCCAACATTTGGCAATGCAACTTTTATATAAGTCAATAATCCCACAATCAATAAAATCAAAACGAGGACAGTGTAACCAAGAAATTTTAAAACCTTTTTCATATCGTTAGTTTGAAGTTACAGTGCTATTATGAAAGGCAGTTTCAGGGAATCAATTTAATGGTTAATGAAGTAATAGGAAGGATAAGAAATTTTTTTAATAGAAAGATTGATGATGTGTTGAAGATATACTATTCCCGAGAAAAAACAATATGTCAATATTTGAATGAGGATGTGATTATTTGAAGAGACTAGTTTGTAAAGTCTTGATGAAATTATTTTTTAGCGAGTTCCTTGATGTCTGATATTTCAAGAATTTGTTTAGGATAACCAATAGTCACGGCATTAATCATTGCTTTGCCTAATTCTTCCATCGTGATCACTCTTTTTGAAGAAATAGCTTTGATGATTTTTACAATCCATTTGTATGCTGCTTTCCAGTTTTTTTGTCCGTCAAAAGGGAGCATGCCGCCGGGACGAAAATTATATTCTGATTTGAACGGAAGCTTCATCAGATCATTTTCTGTTTTGCCTTTCACGCGGGCCCACATGATCCTTCCTTTTTCGCTGCTGTCTGTATGGCTGCCCGAAACAAAAGTGAAGCTGATATTGCTGTTTGCCTGCAACAAGGTTTTTGCAAAAGCCAAAGTAGTGTTGTAAGTGATGTTTGTATATTTGTCTTCCTTCATGCCGACTGAACTAATGCCGGCGCAGAAAAAACATGCATCATAGCCTTTTATGTTTTCTGAAAATTTTTCTAATTGAAAAAAATCAGGAACGATCAGCTCTTTTAGTTTTGGATGATTTATTTCATAATGCCTTCGGTTAATGATCAGCACTTCGCTCACGTTTTGATTCTGCAAACACTCGAACAGAACACCTTCGCCAACCATGCCTGTTGCGCCAGTGATGATGACTTTTATGGATGTCATGACTATTTGATTTAAGAGCCAAAGTTGAGAAGAAAATTAAATAAGTGTTTTAGAATTTTGAGCTGGAAAAAAAATACAAATGCATGTATTCTCCATTCTTATAATTTTGTTTCTATAAAACTTATATCATGACAACTCAACAAATAGCCACCCGCCTCGTTGAAATGTGCCGCGATGGAAAAGTAGAAGAAGCAAAAGAAGAATTGTTTGCGCAAGATATAATCAGCATTGAGCCTCGCGAAGGTTTGCTGCCAAAAGAAATCAAAGGAATGGATGCCATTAGAAAAAAAGCAGAACTTTTTGTTTCACATGTTGAAGATTTTTTTGGAAGCATTATTTCTGAACCCGTTGTTGCAGGAGATTATTTTTCCGTTGCATGGGAATCGGATTTGCAGATGAAAGGCGAAGCACGAAAAACAAACAGCGAATTATGTGTTTATAAAGTGAAAGATGGAAAAATAATTTCGGAAGAATTTTTTTATTGAAGAGTATTTCTCGCAAAGATGCAACGGCGCAAAATGTTTCTTGAAATAAAAAAGGTCGCCAATTTCTCAGCAACCTTTTAGCATTTAGATTTTATAAGTGTATCGCTTCACCATAAGCCACTTCAATCGCGTCCTTCACACTTTCGCTGATGGTTGGATGAGGGTGAATACTATTTAATACTTCGTGATAAGTTGTCTCCAATTTTCTTCCGACAACAGTTTCAATGATAATTTCTGTAACGTTGTAACCAATCATGTGCGTGCCGAGCCACTCGCCGTATTTCGCATCGAACACCACTTTAATGAAACCTTCTGTATGTCCTGCTGCAGAAGCTTTTCCGGATGCACTAAGAGGGAATTTGCCAACTTTAATTTCGTATCCCGCATCTTTCGCTTGTTTCTCCGTTAAGCCGACAGATGCAATTTCCGGTGTGCAATATGTGCAACCCGGAACGTTATTATAATCAATTGGCTCAGGCTGATGAGCATATTTCTTTTCGTTGTAACCAATATTTTCAACACAGATAATTCCTTCTTTTGAAGCCACGTGAGCAAGTGCTTGCCCCGGTGCACAGTCGCCGATGGAATAAATTCCGGGAACATTTGTGTTGTAAAATTTATCGACTGCAATTTTTCCTTTTTCTGTTTTCACGCCGAGTGTTTCCAACCCGATGTTCTCAATGTTTGCAGTAACACCAACAGCGCTTAACAACACATCAGCTTCCAAAGTGATTTCACCATTTTGTGTTTTCACTTTTGCTTTCACGCCTGCGCCGCTTGTGTCAACACTTGTCACTTCGCTGCTCGTTAAAATATCGATACCGATTTTCTTATAACTTTTTTCAAGCTCTTTGGAAATTTCTTCATCTTCCACAGGAACAATTCTTGGCAAAAATTCAACGATCGTAACTTTCGCACCCATGCTGAAATAGAAGTAAGCAAACTCAACACCAATCGCACCGCTTCCGACAACAATTATACTTTTTGGTTTTTGAGGAAGCACCATTGCTTCGCGATAACCAATTACTTTTTTTCCATCCTGTTTCAGGTTTGGCAATTCTTTGCTGCGTGCACCGGTTGCGACAATAATATGTTTGCCTTCTACTATTTGTGTTTTTCCGTCTGCTGCGGTTACTTCAATCTGACCTTTTGCTTTCAGTTTTCCATAGCCCATCACCACATCAATCTTATTTTTCCTCATCAGGAACTGAACGCCTTTGCTCATTTTGTCAGCAACGCCACGACTGCGTTTGATGACTGCAGGAAAATCGGGCGAGCCGCTTGCTTCAATACCAAAATCTTTTGCGTGCAAAATATCCTGATATACTTGTGCGCTTTTTAATAATGCTTTGGTCGGAATGCAGCCCCAGTTAAGGCAAATGCCACCGAGGCTTTCCTTTTCTATAATAGCTGTTTTAAATCCTAACTGAGCTGCACGGATTGCCGCAACATATCCGCCGGGACCGCTGCCGAGAACAACTACATCGTATGCCATAAAGTTTATTTATTGATTGATAAGAATAAAACGGGTGCGAAATTAAGGACAATTTGCGAATGTGCGAATTTGCAGATGTGCGGATGAATAGAACAATTCGCACATCCGCACATTTTCATATTTTCCCATTAGATTTACAGGATGAAACTCGACATTCTTGCAATCGCTGTGCATCCCGACGATGTTGAACTGGGTTGCTCAGGAACATTGATGATGGAAAAACTGAACGGGAAAAAAACCGGCGTTGTCGATTTGACACGAGGTGAGCTTGGCACCCGCGGAACACCGGAACTTCGTGCAGAAGAATCTGCGAGAGCTGCCACCATTATGCAATTGGATGTTCGCGAAAACCTTAGAATGGCAGATGGATTTTTCAAGAACGATGAAGCGCATCAGCGATTATTAATAAAAGTCATCAGAAAATATAGACCTGAAATTGTTCTGGCGAATAATCTGGATGACCGCCATCCCGATCACGGTCGCGCCGGACATTTGATTTCTGATGCTTGTTTCTTAAGCGGGCTTCGGAAAATCGAAACCAAAGATGATGCAGGAAATCTTCAGCAACACTGGAGACCGAAATATGTGTTTCATTATATTCAGGACAGATATTATAACCCCTCTTTCGTGTATGATGTGACCAATGTTTTTGAGAGAAAGATTGAAAGTATCAAAGCATATTCATCACAATTTTTCTCTTCAGAGTATAAAGAAAATGAACCGCAGACTTATATCTCCACACCTGAGTTTTTGAACTCAATTATCGGCCGCCATCAGATGTATGGCAAAATGATTGGAGTAGCTTATGCTGAAGGCTTTATCAGCGAGAAAATGATCGGCGTACGCAGTATGGATTCCTTTATTCAGCAAGACACATAAACTTAACAAAACAAATCAGGTTTTTCCACGTTTCAATAGAGCAAGTTTTAACAATCGAAATCGGTAAATAAAGCCTAACTTGCGCTGCTAACGTTCATCAATTAATTCAGAATCATGTCAATGCCAAAATTTGCGAATGTTCCACATTCGTTTCATAGCGAGCTCAAAAAGAGGATCGGTGAGTATTTTCAGGAAAGAGGTAAATCCACAACAGGTAATTGGAGCTTGTTCATGAAGGCGGGAATATTAATAGCGTGTTTTGCGTTTATATATATTCATCTTGTTTTTTTCACACCGAATATATTTTTTTCGATTCTTGAAAGCGTTCTCCTGGGCTGTGTTGTTGCCGCTATCGGCTTCAATGTGATGCACGATGGCGCTCACGGAAGTTTCAGCAAATATAAATTCCTGAATCATATCGCTGCGTTCACATTAAATGTGCTTGGCGGAAGTAGCTTTATGTGGAATATGAAGCACAATATTATTCATCACGCATACACGAATGTAGATGGTGTGGATGATGATATCGATATTCAACCATGGTTGCGCATGAGCGAACACCAGAAAAAATATAAATTACATAAATACCAGCATTTCTATTTTTGGTTCCTGTATGCTCTGCTGTATATATTCTGGATTTTTGTGCTGGATTATCAAAAATATTTCAAAAGCAAAGTGGGGCAAATAGAATTGAAAAAAATGAATCTTTCCGATCACCTTGTTTTCTGGGGATTCAAGTTATTTAATGCGTTTTTGTTTATCGCCCTTCCGATTTACATGGTTGGTTTCATTAGTTGGCTTGTAGGGTTTCTCGTCTTCACATGTGTTGCGGGTTTGGTATTGAGCATTGTGTTTCAATTGGCGCACACTGTTGAGCACACAAGTTTCCCTGCAGTGGATGTTGAAACCGGAAGATTAGATGACGAGTGGGCTGTTCACCAAATTAAAACAACAGCAAATTTTGCAACAAATAATAAGTTGGTGAGCTGGCTTGTTGGCGGATTGAATTTCCAGATTGAGCATCATTTATTTCCCAAAATTTCTCACATACATTATCCGGCTATCAGCAAAATTATTAAGCAGGCTTGCCAGGAATATGGTATTACATATATAGAATATCCCCGCGTTCGTTATGCAGTTGCTTCGCATGTCGCATTCCTGCGCCAAATGGGAAGAGGATAGTAAAAGTCGGAAAATTATTAAGACCCGAAATCCGAAAGAAGAAAAGACAATGTTTCTTCTTTCGGATTTTTTGTTTTTACAGGGTTATTAGTATCTGATGATTTTTTTTAGTAACCAACATCATCCATTGATTGTGCGTCGTTGCAGCTTGTCCCGCAGCATTGCGGGATCGCACTCTTGTACAGTTGGTATTCTGTTCAGCAATGTGCATCAGCGTTTATAGGATTTAAATTTCGTTATTGTTATTTTTTCTTTCCGACTTTCCGTCTTTCCCTACTTTCCGACTCCATTCTGTATTTTTGCACCCTCAATAAAAAATAATGGGCAAAGTAAAAGTCGGGCTTGTGCAAATGAGCTGCACAAATGATAAAGAACAAAATCTGCTAAAGGCAATTGAAAAAACAAAAGAAGCTGCTGCAAAAGGCGCACAGATTATTTGCCTGCAGGAATTGTTCACTTCACTCTATTTCTGCGATGTGGAAGATTATGAAAATTTCAAATTAGCAGAATCCATTCCCGGCCCTTCGACAAATGCATTAAGCAAAGTAGCTAAAGAATTAAATGTAGTCATCATCGCATCATTGTTTGAAAAACGTGCCCAGGGAATTTATCACAATACAACTGCTGTTATTGATGCCGGTGGAGAATATCTCGGTAAATACCGCAAAATGCATATCCCTGATGACCCTGCTTATTATGAGAAATTTTATTTCACGCCAGGTGATCTCGGATATAAAGTTTTCAAAACAAAATTTGCAACGTTCGGCGTGCTCATTTGCTGGGACCAATGGTATCCGGAAGCATCGCGCATTACAGCATTGATGGGCGCGGAAATTTTATTTTATCCAACAGCCATTGGTTGGGCAACTTCACAAGATGAAGCAACAAATACTGAACAATACAATGCATGGCAAACGATTCAACGAAGTCATGCAGTTGCAAATGGTGTGCATGTTGTAAGCGTAAACCGAGTTGGCTTCGAACAAAACGGCGCAATGAAATTCTGGGGTGGCTCATTCATCTCAAATCCTTTCGGAAGCATTTTGTACAAAGCATCTCACGACGACGAAGAAATAGTCGTTCACGAAATCGATACTGCAAAAACTGATAGTTACAGAACGCACTGGCCCTTCATGCGCGACAGAAGAATTGATTCATACCAACCAATTACCAAACGTTTTATTGACGAAGACTAATGAAGAAAATTATTTTTTCAATAGCAATTTTTTTTTCTCTTCATGTTCACGCGCAAGGTTTGAAAATTGAAAAATTGAATGACAGTTTTTATGTTTATCAAACTTTCAATTTATATAAAGGTGAACTGGTATCTGCTAACGCAATGTATGTACTCACAAGTGATGGTGCGATTCTATTTGATACGCCATGGGACTCTGCTCAGTATCAACCTATCATAGATTCGATCCGCATCAAGCATCATCAGCAAATTAAAATGGTCATCGGCACTCATTCGCACAATGACAGAGCAGGAGGTTTTTCTTTTTATCAGAAAAAAGGAATTCCAACTTATGCAACAGCATTAACGAATGAACTTTTGTTGAAGGATAATCATGCTGCTTCAACTCATGTGATAAAATCAGGCGATAAATTTTCTATCGGAAAAGAATCTTTTGAAATTTATTTTCCCGGTGCTGGTCACACGCTTGATAATATCGTGATATGGTTCCCGAAAGAAAAATTATTATACGGAGGGTGTTTTGTAAAAAGTGCTGAAGCAGCTGACCTCGGCTATATCAAAGAAAGCGATACAAAAGAATGGCCTAAATCAATAGAAAGAATTAAACAGAAATTCGGGACGGCAACTTATGTTATTTCCGGTCATGACGACTGGCATGATGCATCATCTTTGAATCATACATTACAACTATTAAGAAAATATAATCAACAATAAACCGGATGGAAAAACATAATTCAACTCCCAAGGAACTTGGATATTATTTCCCTGCTGAATTTGCTTTGCATGAAGCTACATGGCTTTCGTGGCCGCATAAAGAAGCATCTTGGCCAGAAAAGATTCATACGATATTTCCTTATTATGCTCAGTTTATAAAAGAATTGGCACTTAGTGAAAAAGTGCGCATCAATGTTACTGATGAAGCGATGAAAAATTTTGCTTTGAGACATTTGCAAACTGCAAATGTTGATCTGAATAATGTAGAATTCTTTTTTCATCCGACGAATGACGCATGGTGCAGAGATCATGGGCCGGCATTTTTGATTAATCCGAATGCAGAACAAAAAAAAATAGTTGTTGATTGGGGATACAATGCATGGGGCAATAAATATCCGCCCTATGATCTGGATGATGTGATTCCAACTTTAATCGCCAAACAATTTAATCTCCCCTTTTATTATCCCGGCATCGTGATGGAAGGCGGCTCTGTGGATTTTAATGGCAAAGGAACAGTGATCACTTCAACAGCTTGCTTGTTGAATGAAAACCGAAACCCGCATTTAGACCAGGAGCAAATAGAAAATTATCTGCAGAATTATTATGGAGTTGATCAAGTACTTTGGGTAAGCGAAGGAATTGTTGGTGACGATACTGACGGGCATATTGATGACACGGTTCGTTTTATTAATGAAGACACAGTGCTGACGGTGATCGAAGAAAATAAAAGTGATGAGAACTATGAACTGCTTCAGAAAAATTTAGCTGAATTAAAAAAGATGCGTTTGCTGAATGGAAAGCAATTAAATATTATCGAGCTTCCAATGCCGGATGAAATTGTTTATAATGAACAAAGGCTACCGCCATCTTATGCCAATTTTTACATAGCTAATAAATCAGTCATCGTTCCAACTTATCGTTGCGATAAAGATGAAAAAGCATTACAGATAATCGGGCAATGTTTTCCTGACAGAAAAATTGTTGGCATTGATTCAACAGAAATTATCTGGGGATTAGGAAGTTTCCATTGCCTGAGCCAGCAGGAGCCTGCGGTGTAAAAAATGAGAAATATGAAATTTGGAATGAGAAATGAGAAAGTGGGTGGATTCTATTGTATTTACTTTCTAATTTCTTATTTTTCGTTTCTTATTTCTTATTTCAAATGATTGCTATGAACGTAAAAGATCTCAGCGAAGTCCATCATCTTATCAGCGATTTATTCAAATGGCCAACTTCAGAATCTGAATGGGATCAATATCGATTAACACAATCTCAGATAGATTTTTTTAATGAGAATGGTTTTCTCGCTGGAATAAAAATGCTCGATAAAAAACAAATCGAAACATTGAGACATGAATTAAATGAATTGACGAATAGCGATCATCCAGGTCACGAATTATTCTACGAATTTCATAGCAACGAATCTACAGATACAAATACGGTTCTCTTTCACGCACTCGGTGCATGGCGCATCCAGCCTGCGTTTCATGATGTGTTGTGGAACCCGCGTTTTGTGATGGCTGCAAGCCAGCTGCTCGGCGACAAACCTGTTCGCTTCTGGCACGATCAGTTATTTTATAAGCCTGCAAAAAAAGGTGGTGTAGTGGCGTGGCATCAGGATTATTCATACTGGATAAGAACAAAACCGCTTGCGCATCTCACATGCTGGTGCGGGCTTGATGATTCAACCGTTGAAAATGGTTGCCTTCAATATGTTCCGGGAAGCCATCGGTGGGGTTTGCTCGATAAGCCTGAGCTTGCTGGAAGCCTGATGGGTATTATGGACTATCTTACTCCTGAACAACAATCACAATTCCATCCCATTCCTGTCGAGACAAAAGCAGGTGAAGCGATTTTTCATCATGCGCTTACTTTACATGGTTCTGGAGAAAACAAAAGCAATCAACCGCGACGAGCATTTGTGATCAATGCATTTGCAGACGGTGTGAAATCTGATAGCAATGATGTGTTGCTGAACGGCGTTCCTGTTATTAATAAAGGAGAAAAAATGCAGGGACAATTTTTTCCGCTGCTGACAGATTTTAATAATTAAATTTTAAGTATGGATCGCGATGATTGGAATGTGGCTGTGATATGCCAATCTCGATGTATGTGTTGTCTTGAAAAAATTTGACAGCGTGGAATCATTTTTCGGAACTGTCAATATCATATCTATTTTATTGTCTTCTACAAATTCATCAATGGCATCTACAAAATCATACAACCGCATAAAAGAATATTCCGGGTTAAAATCTTTCACGATGGCATCAAGTTTTGCTTTTTCTTCTTTGTATTCGTCAGACAGTTCGATATAATGTTCGCTATCTACATTCAGTATATACAATTTTGCTTTTAAAAAGCTCAACATATCTTTTATCGGTTCTGTTGGAATCGTTCTATCCACATCTTTCAAATCTGAAATGAGCAGTACATTTTTGGCGGCTTTGTATTGAGCATCCGGCGGAACGATGATAACCGGTGCAATCTTGCGCCGCACAACTTTTAATGTGTTGCTTCCCATCACAATTTGTGAGAGGCGCGTTGCGCCTGTTATTCCCATAATAATTGCATCAACATCCTGGTGGCGCACATAACGCTCAAGGCTATCCACAAAATAATCATCTTCTTCGGCAAGAACGGAAATATCAGCATTGGTCAGTTTTGCTATATCAGCTTTCAAGCTATTTAATACCAGTTCAATCACTGATTTTCTTCCTTCATCATCGCTTTCAAGTGGCGTGCCATCCGAGCCCGCTTCGATCTTGTCAAAAACATTGTATAAAATAATCTCCGCATCTTTCACGTCATTCGTAAAAGCGGCTGCATAATGTGCTGCGTTCAAAGAAGTCTCGGAGAAATCAACAGGGATAATAAATTTTTTCATAGCTCATTATTTTGTTCGAACAATAAAGTTATAAATTGTATTGAAAGCGCGTAATGATTTTTGACATTAAGTGAAATAATTGCAGAATAGCTTTAAAATGTACCGTTAAAAGTGAACGGCACAATCACTGCAAGTACACACCTGTATATCTCATATATAAATCAAAAACATTCGTTTAGGCTGCGAAAAGATAAGTACATTAGCAATCCTTCATTATCAAGAAGATTATTTGTTCATATGAGATTATTCCGGTTAAACCTTTGTTTGCTGTCAATTTATTTCTGTGTTCAAAATACTTCTGCACAAATGAGCAGCGAAGACAGCCTGATGCTCAGGTCAGCAAAAGAAAACGCAGTTCGGTTATATCACAAGTATCTTTCCACGCATACAGAATTATACAATGGCATTGAGTATGTGCCATATCCATACAATATAGAAGAAGGGCAACCTTTTTTTTATGCTGATAGTACTGGTATTGGAAACATTATATACAATGATGTTCTGTATGAGAAAATACCATTCAAGTTCGACCTGGTTCAAAATGCAATATTCATTAGTGACCATTTTCTGGCTCCGCCAGTTCAATTACGCAACGAATTGATCGGGCGGTTCAATTTGTTTGGCCATACTTTTATCAGAGTTGTAAAAGACACGGCTTTGAAGTCGCCCCTGAATACGGGCTTTTATGATTTATTATATGAAGGCAAAATCTCGGTGCTCAAAAAAGAAACAAAAGATATTCAGGAAAACCTGAACTCAGGAACAATAACGAGGTATGTTGAGTCCGCGACTTCTTATTATTTGAAAAAGAATGGCGAATATTTTTCTGTAAATAATAAAAGCTCATTATTAAATGTGCTGAAGGATAAAAAGAAAGAGATGCGTCAGTTTATGAATCAGAATAAGATCAAAATAAAAAAAGATAAAGATGTGGAGCTGCCCAAATTAGCTGCTCATTATGACGAACTAACAAAATAAACTAACATTTATAAAAGGCTTTGTGAAATTTTTTCTGCTGTTGATAGGGTTGTTATTCTGCTTCCTTTTTTGGAACCAATCTGCATTCTCTCAAAATTCGGGCAACCCGCCTTTAGTGACGGGCGAATTCAAACAGATGACCATTACTGAATTTGCAAAAGCGCTTCAGGGGCAAACCGGTTACCGTTTTTATTTTGACACGCTTCAGTTCGACAGCATTAGAATTGATATTTCAGTAAAGTCGCAGAATCTGAAAGATGTTCTTCAGCTTGCATTCGCAGGCACTAATTTTCATTATTCCATAGATCATCAAAAGCATGTATTCATCACAAACGGAGTAACTGTTCAAACAGAGCTGCCGGATTTATTCTTTGATTCATCAAAGCTTGCTTCAAAAAAGAATCAATTTGTTGATGCATCTGATGAGCTTGAAGACAATGAAAAAAAGAAAGACACAATAGCTCTTAATAATAAACTTTTTGTGATTGGCGATAAGAATGCTGCTATTTCAGATAAAAAAATTTCATTGGCAGGTTATGTGAAAGATGTGAATACCGGAGAGCCGGTTGTCGGTGCATCTATTAATGTGGAAGGTGAAAAAAATGGCATAGCAACCGATCAGTTCGGTTACTATTCTATTTCGCTTTTGCGTGGAAGGCACACGCTCAACATCCAAAGCATTGGCATGCGCGATACAAGGCGGCAGGTGATGGTATATTCAGATGGAAAAATGAATATTGAAATGAAGAAGCAGGTAATGACGCTGAAGAAAGTGATTGTGTCTGCAGAGAAAGTGAACAACATCAAAAGCCTGCAAATGGGCGTGCAGAGAATTGATATAAAAACCATCAAACAAGTTCCTGTAGTTTTTGGCGAAGCAGATATTTTGAAGGTTGCATTGACAATGCCCGGAGTGCAGACTGTTGGCGAAGCAAGCACAGGGTTAAATGTAAGAGGAGGATCAGCAGACCAGAACCTGATTCTGTTCAATGATGCAACTATTTATAACCCTTCTCATTTCTTTGGTATGTTCTCTGCATTCAATCCGGAAGTCGTGAAAGATGTTGAACTTTATAAAAGCAGTATTCCTGCAAAATATGGTGGCCGGTTATCATCAGTGCTTGAAGTAAACAGCAGAGAAGGAAATAAAAAAGAAATTACCGGTTCTGCAGGCATCGGTTTGCTCACCAGCAGGCTGAATATTGAAGGCCCGCTGGCAAAAGACAAAACATCTTTTATTTTCGGTGCAAGAACAACGTATGCAAACTGGCTGTTGAATTTATTGCCTGATCAATATAAAAACAGCAAGGCTTCTTTCTACGATCTTAATCTCAACATCAGCCATCAGATCAACAAGAAAAATGATCTTTATCTGACTGCATACATGAGCAATGATCATTTCAACTTAAATAATGACACCACTTACGGCTATGGAAGTAAAAATATTTCTTTGAAATGGAAGCATGTTTTCAATAACAAATTTTACAGCCTCATATCAGGAGGCTATGACAGGTATCAGTATTATATTTCAAGCGAAGCCGATCCTTATAGTGCATATAAATTTTCTTTCGACATCAACCAGTCTTATTTCAAAGCGCATTTTGCTTATTATGCAAGCACAAAGCATACTGTTGAATTTGGCATAAATTCATTATTCTATAAACTCCATCCCGGAGATTATGAGCCACAAGGAAAACAATCTTTGGTAATTGCTGATAAACTGCAGTCCGAACAAGCAGTTGAAAGTGCGCTCTATCTCAGCGATAAATATACAATCACAGACGCATGGTCAGTTGAAGGTGGAGTCAGATATTCCATGTTCAATTATTTAGGACCTCAAAGCGTCAACACTTATCCGCAGGGAGTGCCAAAAACGGAAGATAATATCACAGGCACTATTGATTATTCATCCGGAAAAAATATTAAAACTTATCAGGGACCTGAGCTTAGGCTTTCAACACGATATGCTTTCCCCGATAATTTCTCTATCAAGGCGGGTTACAACAGCCAGCGTCAATATATTCATGCATTATCAAACACTGCTGCCATGGCCCCTACAGATATTTGGAAACTAAGCGACCCGAATATCAGGCCTCAATACGGCGAGCAGTTTTCAATTGGGTTTTATAAAAATTTAAAATCGAACACTATTGAAACTTCTGTCGAGCTCTATTACAAAAACATAAAAGATTATCTGGATTATAAAAGTGGTGCACAGCTTATTTTAAACCATCATATCGAAACTGATGTGATCAACACCAAAGGAAAAGCTTATGGTGTTGAGCTGCAGATAAAAAAACTCACAGGCAAACTGAATGGATGGATCAGCTATACTTTTTCTAGAACTTTTTTGAAACAGGATGATCCTACGGCAGGAGAACTTATCAATGGCGGAAAATTTTATCCGGCTGATTATGATAAACCACATGATGTGACGCTAGTGAGCAACTATAAATTTTCTCACCGGTTCAGCATTTCAATGAATGCAACTTACAGCACCGGAAGACCGATTACATTGCCCATTGGAAAATATTTTTATGCAGGCTCAGAAAGAGCTTTGTATTCCGACAGGAATGCTTATCGCATCCCGGATTATTTCAGGATGGATTTTTCTGTGTACATCGATGGCAATCATAAAGTGCATCAGAAAACACACAACTCATGGTCGGTTGGTATCTATAATTTAACAGGCAGAAAAAATCCTTATTCTGTATATTATGTTTCTGAAAATGGCGTCATCAACGGATATAAATTATCCATTTTTGGCAGTGCCATTCCGTTTATAAATTATAATATCAGGTTTTAATTTTTTGATATGAAGTGGATATGGCTTTGTTTCGTCATCATGCTGGTTTCAGATTGCAAACAGGTATATAATGCGCCTGTGAAATCGCCGTCTACAGGCTATCTTGTAGTTGAAGGTTTTATTAGTGTGGGCTCAACTCCAACATCCATCACATTAACGAGGACTACGAAGCTGGTTGACAGTGTAGATATTATTTATGAAAACAATGCGACAGTAACCATTGAAGACAGCATAAACAATTCCTATAGTTTCCATTCAAATGGTAATGGCGTTTATGTGGCTGATCAAACAAACCTGAGCAACAATCAAAAATATCGGCTGCATATTCTGACTTCGGATGGCAAAGAATATGCTTCTGATTTTGTGCAGGCAAAATCAACACCTCCGATTGATAGTGTTTACTGGACAAGAGAAAGCGGAGGTGTGCAGATTTATGTCAGCACGCATGATCCGCAAAACAACAGCAGATATTATTTGTGGAATTATGATGAAACGTGGGAATTTCATTCGCCATTTCAAAGCAGCCTGATGTATATCAAAGATGCAACGAATAACATAACAGCGCTTGCATACAGAAACGCTAATCAAACCTATGACACTACTATTTACAAATGCTGGCGCTATGCGTCTTCGACAAATATCTTGATTGCATCATCCGAAAAATTGAGCAGTGATTTAATTGATCGGCAGCCTGTCCTTTTTATTCCTGCCACCGCACAGGAAATTAGTGTGCTGTTTAGTATAAATGTAAAACAGCATGTTGTAAGTAAAGATGCGTATCAGTTTTATCAGTTAATGAAAAATAATACGGAAGAGCTCGGAACCATTTTCGATGCACAACCTTCACATCCATCAGGTAATATCCATTGCATTTCAAATCCATCTGAAATTGTTATCGGATATGTTGATGTTACCTCTGAAGAAAGCAGCAGGTTGTTCATTTCAAGAAATGATGTAGGCGACTGGTTCTATGATTCCGGATGTATTTTTACCATTATTAAAAACGATGTGGATAGCATGAACGCTGTTGGCAAAGCGACTATACCTATTATACCTACTGAGGTAAATAGAGCGACAGAAGCTATCATACATTTTTCTGCGGCATCACCTGTATGTGTTGATTGTACTTTGACGGGAACAAATATGAAGCCATCTTTTTGGCCATAATTTTTTATAATCACAATAGATGATTTTGATGCGAACTGATTTTTTTAATAAACGTTCAATCTATCAGGCAATGCTGCTGATTTGCTTGGTGCTTTCTGTTTATAATTTGAAAGCGCAGAGCAATAGCACAAGCAGTATAAAAAATCAGTTTACAGATTACGCTCAAGCTGCCATTCAGGAAAAAATATTTGCACATACTGATAAGGGCTTCTATCTGGCGGGAGAAATTTTGTGGTTCAAGTTATATGATGTTGACGCGACTTTTCATCAACCCCTCAATTTAAGTAAGCTTGCCTATGTTGAAATTATTGGTGATAGCAATAAACCTGTATTGCAGGCTAAGATTTTTTTGAAGAATGGCATTGGTGGTGGTTCTTTCTATCTTCCTTTAAACATTAATTCGGGCAGCTATAAATTAAGGGCATATACCAACTGGATGAAAAATTATAGTGCAGAATTTTTCTTTGAAAAAGAAATTGCAATTGTAAACCCCAAAAAACAAATTATTCGCAAAACTGAAAATGCGAAAGCTTTGCCGGATGTTCAGTTTTTCCCCGAAGGCGGCAATCTTGTCAACAATATTGCTTCTAAGGTTGCTTTTAAAATTATTGGCGCCAATGGCAAAGGAATCGACTGTAGCGGTGCTATCGTTAATGAGAACAATGATACTGTTGCCAGATTCAGCACTGCGAAATTCGGAATGGGGAATTTTGATTTCACTCCTTCTGCAGGACATGTTTATCATGCGGTTATTACACTCCCTTCAGGAAAAAACATAAACGCAAAGTTCCCTGAAATTTATAATCAAGGCTATGTATTGAACGTTGCTGATCATCATGATGGAAAGCTAGTAGTAAACGTAGAGACAAACATTTCATCTGAAAATGAACTTTATCTTTTTGTGCACACAAGACAATCGGTAAAAATTGCGATGAGCTCTGTGTTTCAGAACGGGCATGCATCTTTTTTAATTGATGAAGAAAAATTGGGAGATGGCATTTCACATTTCACTGTCTTTAACAGTAACAAGCAACCTGTTTGTGAGCGATTGTATTTCAAATACCCTAATCGTAAACTACAACTTGATATTTTGCCGGAGCAAAAAGAATTTGCAACAAGAAAAAAAATAAATGTGCAGATCAATGCTGCAAATGAAAATAAAAAAGAAGAATCAACTGACATGTCAATGTCTGTGTATCGGCTGGACGATTTGCAGGCTGAAGATGAAAATACTATTGAAAGTTATTTATGGCTGACATCCGACATCAAAGGAGCGATTGAATCACCCGGATATTATTTTCGCGAAGCTGATAACGAAACCATAGAGGCGATGGACAACCTGATGCTGACACAAGGTTGGCGCAGGTTCAACTGGAATGAAGTGCTTGCTGGCCAAAAGCCTTCTTTCGAATTTGCCCCCGAATACAACGGGCATATCATTACAGGAAAGGTGATAAACCTGCAGACAAAAACTGCAGCTACCAATGTGCTGGCTTATCTTTCTGTGCCTTCGGTCAGAGCCCAGTTTTCCACTTCTTTAAGCGATAGCAATGGAGCAGTGAAATTTGAAATGACAAAAATGTTTGGTTCATCAGAAATCATTGTGCAGGCAAATTCTCTGTTGGATAATTCTTGCAGAGTCGATATTTCCAATCCCTTTTCTGAAAAATACAGCAATAAAATTTTCTCACCACTTAATGTCTCAGAAAGCCAGATGAATGTTTTGAATGAGCGCAACATAGGCATGCAGGTACAAAATATTTATGCATCCAATCAATTAAGGCATTTTGATTTTTATTCAACTGATACGATGGCTTTTTTTCAGAAACCTACTGCAAGTTATTTGCTCGATAATTACACAAGGTTTACAACTGTTGAAGAAGTGCTTCGCGAATATGTGGCATTGATTAGTGTAAGGCTTAGAAAAGATAAATTTCAAATATCTGTGCTTGACGACAGGCGGAGAGGTTTTTTTGTGAATGACCCATTGGTTCTGCTCGATGCGGTTCCAATTTTTGATGTTGATAAGATCATGGCGTACGATCCATTAAAAATCAGAAAGCTTGATGTACTGAATAGTCGCTATTTCATAGGTAATGCAATTTTTGATGGTATATTAAGCTTTACAACTTATGAAGGCAATCTGAATGGATTCGATCTTGATCCGCATGCTACAGTAATCGATTATGAAGGCCTCCAATTGAAAAGAGAATTTTATAGCCCGGTGTATGATACTGAAGAAAAACGAGCTGGTAATATGCCCGACTTCAGAAATCTGCTTTTTTGGTCGCCAGACATTAAAACAGATTCAAAAGGGAAATCTCAAATCAGTTTCTATTCATCTGATATTCCCGGTAAATATGCAATAGTGCTTCAGGGAATTACCAATGATGGCAGGTTCGGCAGCAAGGTTGCTTCTTTCGAAGTAAAAGAATAAATCATCTATTTCATTCTTGCTAACAAATGTTCTCCGACTCTCAATGCGTTTGCAATGATGGTTAATGATGGGTTCACAGCTCCGCTTGAAGGAAAAAAACTTCCGTCAACAACATAAAGATTATCGACATCATGTGTTTTGCAATTAGCATCGAGCACTGAAGTTTTCGGATCGTTGCCAAATCTGCATGTGCCGCATTGATGCGCCAATCCTTCAAGCGGAATATTTTTTTTCAGGTATAATGAATGGGGAATGAAATGCTGCACATTGTCCACTTCTTTCAAAACGTCGCTCCATTTGTCTTTCAACCTTTCGAAACCTTTAGTGTTTGTTTCTGTGTATTGAATATAAATCTGATCATTTTTTAAAGTGATCCTGTTTTCTGCCAATGGCAAATCTTCTCCCGTGAACCACCAGTCTACGGAATGGCTTGCCATTTCATCCATCACTATTCCGGGTGTGAAGAAAGGTGCATCAGGTGAAATCTGATCTTTGTTTGATTTGCCCATTAGCTGCACATGGCCCATTGGGAATTTGAAATCATCATCACCCCAATAAAAATCATTTACTGCCAATGTTTTTTGAAATTTTGTGGGATTCAATTTTGTTGAAATGGCCAGCATTGCAGCATTATTATGTTTCATCAGATTTCTTCCAACCATTCCAGAACTGTTTACCAATCCATCAGGATATTTTTCATTAGCAGATCTTAATAATAGCGCTGCTGAATTAATAGCACCTGCAGCAACAACTACAACATCTGCTTTGAAAGAAAATTTTTCATCGCCACGTTCCGCTTCAACGCTGATAATTGTTTTGCCAGACGCATCAGTGATAAGTTTAGTCGCTTTCACTTCTGTCATCAATGTGATGTTCGTATCGCTTAAAGACGGGCGAACACAATTGATATCAGCGTCAGCTTTGGCATGAATTAAACAAGGAAAGCCGTCGCATGTGTTACAGCGAATGCAGGCGCTGTTCAGCATATCGCTTTCATTCATCCTAACGCCAATGGGCAACCGAAACGGGTGATAGCCTTTTGCTTTCAGTTCGTCATGCAATTCCTGAATGCGTGGTTCATGAGAAACAGGCGGATTCGGATATTCACTGCTTCTGAAAGGCTCGGTCGGGTCTTCGCCGCTTTGGCCATGTACATTATATAATTTTTCTGCTTCGGCATAATAAGGCTCAAGATCTTTATATTTTATTGGCCATTCCGGAGTAATTCCATCAGTATGCGTAACTCCTTCAAAATTTTTTTCGCGCAAACGAAATAGTGCTGCCCCATACACTTTCGTATTTCCACCAACCCAATAACCTGTCTGCGGGTGAAAATCTTTTTCATCATTCGTTTTCCAGACTTCTTTGGTGTGATATCGGTCATTATGAAAAACAGCAATCGAATCCCAGTTTTCTTTTTCTCTCGGCAGATAAGTTCCGCGTTCAAGCACTAAAATTTTTTTTCCTGAATCTTTCAATGCATGCACTAAAGTTCCGCCGCCTGCGCCAGTGCCGATAATAATAATGTCGTATTGGTTCATAAAAGGGTTTATAAATTACTGCCACAGATTACATGCGTTTTCACAGATTATTTTCTGTGCTATTTCATGTCTTCTGTGGCAAACAATGATTCAAAGTACTAAATAAAATTTATTATTAATTGTTAACAGAAATCTTTGCTATTTTCATCATTTATTTTTCCTAACTAATTATTAGCATGAAAAAATTATTCTTCATTTTATTATTGCAATCAGCAATCACCTTTTCGTTTGCACAATCCGACAATCAGGCTTTGTCGATTATTCCCGAGCCGGTTTCAGTAACAAAAAATGCAGGCTATTTTAAATTGCCTGAAAACATTTCTATCGAAACAAAAAATAATCAGGAGCTCAGCAACATTGCTACTATGTTGGCAAAACAATTATCAGAGTCAACAGGATATAAAGCTTCTGTTGCTAACACTTCCGGCACCATTCGTTTTGTGCTGAATTCCCCTGAAGATAAAGCCATCGGCAATGAAGGTTATAAGCTTGATGTGACTGCCGATAATATTATTATCAAAGCAAACAAACCGGCAGGAGTTTTTTATGGTGTTCAAACTTTGCTGCAATTATTCCCAAAAGAGATAGAAAGCAAAAGCGTTGCAAAAGATGTGAAATGGCAGGCGCCGCTTGTTTCAATTACGGATTATCCGCGCTTTGCATGGAGAGGATTGATGTTTGATGTTGCCAGACATTTTTTCACCAAACAGCAAGTGAAAGATTTTATTGATGAGATGGTGAAATACAAATACAATTTATTGCACTGGCATTTAACAGATGATGAAGGATGGCGCATTGAAATAAAAAGCCTTCCTAAATTAACTGAAGTAGGAGCGTGGAATGTAAAGCGTATCGGATATTTCGGCACTTTTTCTGTCCCCGGTGCGAATGAGCCTCGCGATTACGGCGGTTTCTACACACAGGATGATATCAAAGAAGTGATTCAATACGCAAAAGAAAAATATGTGAACATTTTGCCAGAAGTGGATGTGCCCGGGCATAGCCTTGCAGCCATCACCGCATATCCTGAATTGTCTTGTTCAAATGGTGTAGTCAATCAAGGTGTGGGCTCTGGTCAGGAAATCAAGGATTGGAATACACATACTGCATTGGTAGATGATAATCTTTGCCCTGCAAATGAAAATGTGTATGTTTTTTTAGATAAAGTATTAACAGAAGTTGCCAAACTTTTTCCATTCGAATACATACACATGGGCGGCGACGAAACCTTCAAAACATTTTGGGAGAAGAGCGATGCAGTGAAAGCATTGATGAAAAAAGAAGGGCTGAAAAATATGGAAGAAGTGCAAAGCTATTTTGAAAAACGCGTCGAGAAAATTGTTGAATCGAAAGGCAAAAAATTTATGGGATGGGATGAGATACTCGAAGGTGGATTAGCACCTAATGCAGCAGTGATGAGCTGGCAGGGAATGAAAGGAGGCATAAAAGCAGCGCAGATGCAGCATGATGTTGTGATGACACCGACCACATTTGTTTATATTGACTACATGCAGGGCGATCCAATAGTAGAACCACATGTGTACGCCACGCTTCGGTTGAATACTGCTTATTCTTTTGAGCCGGTTCCGGATGGTGTAGATGCAAAATATATCAAAGGCGGTCAGGCTAATCTCTGGACAGAACAGGTTTATAATACAAGGCATCTGCAATATATGGTTTGGCCGCGTAGCCTCGCTGTTGCGGAATGTTTGTGGAGCCCGAAAGAAAAAAAGAACTGGGATAATTTCGCCAGAAAAACAGAAGTGCATTTTGATAGAATGGACGTGGAGCAGGTGAAATATGCACGCACCATGTTCGACCCGATTTTCACTGCCAAAAAAGATGCGAACGATTCATTGCAAATTGGTCTTGCAACAGAAGTGAATGGTCTGGATATTTATTATAGTTTCGATAATTCTCATCCTGATAATTTCTATCCAAAATATACTTCGCCATTATCTGTTCCGAAAGAATCAGTGATGTTGAAAGTGATTACTTATCGCGATGGCAAACCCATCGGAAGACAAATTGATATGCCGATTGATGAGCTGAAAAAAAGAGCGGGGATTAAGAAGAATTAATGATTGATAATTAGTAATTAATAATTCTGCTGAAATGCAATTTTGCAAAAGATGAAATCGAGCCACTATTCAAACCGTGGCTCGATTTGCATTTATATTATTCTTAAAATCTGCCTTAATAACCCGACATACCTTGTGTTTTCGGGCAACCGTTTTTAGAGGTAGTAACGCAGGAAGAAAATGAAACGATTCCAATTGTCAGAATAGCAAGCCAATAAATCACTGATTTCTTTTTCATAATTGAAAGTATATACTCCTAACAACGATAATTTTCATACCTAAGTTTGTTGCTGTTTGTTAATGTCATGAAAAATTTTGCTCGCCATTGTTCCTGGCGCTGTCGTTGGCGTCCTCGCCAACGATTTATTAAATGCTTCACCAAGATTGTTGGCGGTGACGACAACAACAGCGAGCAAACTACCACCAATCTATTTTTTCTGCTCGAAAAAGAAAAGCCCTTTTTTATTGCAGATGACAATGTCTGGCAATCCGTCACCATTCATATCCTGAACCACTACTTGCAAGCCAACACCGGAATTATCATCGATAAAATGAGGAATCCATGAAGGATTTTTTCCGGGCACGAATTCAAACCAATATAAAACGGCAGGGTCGTAACCTCCGGGGTCTCCGCCATTATGTGCAAAATATCTTTTGCCGGTAATTAAATCAGGATATCCATCGCCGTTAATATCAGCCAGAGCAAGCCCGTGCGATTCTGAAAACCCATTGTATATAAGATGATGCTCCCATTTTTCTTTTCCATTTTCATTGTTGGTTTTTTCATGCCACCAGATTCCATAGTTATGTGCAGAAGAACTTATCAAATCTTTATTGCCATCTCCATTTACATCGAGCTGATAAATCTGTGAGCAATCTTCACCTAAGTCAGCAGGATGAAAAATCCAGTTCGGTTGCTTCGGGTCAGCAGGCATTTCCCACCAGCCTTTTGTGATGATGACATCTTTTCTTCCATCGCCGTTCATGTCTGCGAAACCAAGCCCATGCGTGTACCTGTTCGTTCCGGTTTCTCCTTTTGCAATCACAAATCTTTGCCAAAGCGTATCGCCTTTTTTTGTAGGAGATTTCATCCATATCATTTCTTTTGCGATGGGGTCGTTGCATAATAAATCCGGTCTGCCATCACCATCTATATCTACAAATGCAGGCGATTCATTTCCTGCATTATTCAAAATGGTGCGCATCGTCCAATGGTCGTGATTGTTTTTCGGGTTCTCATACCACACGGCTTCTTCGCCGGGCAAGCCGATGCGGATTACATCTGTCCAGCCATCCTGGTTCACGTCCATATTAAAATCTAAAAATGAATTGCTGTAGCTGTTACTCGGAGAATAAGTTTTCGGTTCAGCGATTTCGTGTCTTATCCAGTTAGGTGCTTCAAACCAAAATGCACCTGCAATAATATCTGGCTTGCCGTCATTGTTCACATCGGCAACGCTCACTCCTTCGGAAATAAAATCATTGGTGATGATATGTTTGATGAAATGAACATCTTTTTCAGTTTGTGCTTTGCATGAAAGCGAGATGCAAATTATTAATGCCAGTAAAACTTTTTTTTGATTAAGCATGATTAAAATTAATTGATAATTAATAATTAGAAATTAATAATGCTTCAGGATTGCTGCTGCTTGAAGTTTTCAGGTGTTGTTATTATTTTTCAGAGACCTGTCAGGTTTTCAAAACCTGACAGGTCTTGCGACTCGTATAGCAAAAGCCAATTTGATTTGTTATCTTTGAGTATGGCTAATTCCTCAATAAATATTGATTTTAAAATATTAGGTACAGCTTTGCGAAAATTTGTTCGTGAAAAAGCCGTGAAAGCTAATGGCACGATTGTATACAAGAAGGGTAACAAGCTAATTGAAGAAAATCCAAAAACTTCTGCAAAAAAAATCCTGAAAGAATATATTCATTCTTAATAATGCCAGTACTGTATCTTTTAGCAGGACCAAATGGCTCAGGCAAAACAACATTTTATTCCATTGCACTGCAAAGTAACTTCATAGAACCCAACCTTCCGTTTATTAATGTTGATATAATAGTTCAAAGCCTTGGAAAATATAATGAAGAAAACTACGTCAGGGCATCGGAAATTTATCGCGAAACTGTCAAGCAATATTTGGATGCCGATGCTGACTTCATGATTGAAAGTAATTTGGCAGACAGCAGAAGTTACGAATGGGTTTCTTCCATTAAGAAAAAAGGTTACGATGTCATTTTATATTACTTAAGCACAGATGATGTAGCGATTAATATCGGAAGAGTGCAAAGAAGAGTTGCAGAAGGTGGTCACGATATTCCAGAAGAGATTATAAAAAGCCGGTATAAGCAAAGCCATTCATATCTGAAAACGAAACTCACATTATTCAAAGAAGTTTATCTGATTGATAACACAACAGACTCCTCACAAATCCAGATAAAATTGGTTGATGGAATTATTACTGAAAGAGCCGGCAACTTGCAGGATTGGATTAATGATGTGATTAGTATTATAGAAAGATTGAAAGGCAAATAAAAAAATATCCAATTTATTTATTTTGATGTTGTGCTTGGTGGGATTCCTCCGCCGCGGCGGACGGGAATGACGGCGAGAGCGTGAGAAAATTTGAACAGAAATAATTTTGAGATTAATCGGCTTCACAAGGCGAGTTTCCGCAACAGGGATTTGCATGAACATGAAGCAGCTGTGGGACTCGCCGTGCAGAAAAGACTTTATTTTCTTTTTGATTTATAAAACAGATAAATACCGATAGCCAAAACTGCGATAACAAGCAATGCTAAATATATCGGGTCAATTTGTGGTTGAAGTAGTTTCATTGTTAATAAGTCTGTAATCTACTTTTATCTGTGAAAACAACAACAAAAAAAGTTGTTGCCTTTTCACAGACCTGTCAGGTTTTCAAAACCTGACAGGTCTGTGGCGAGAGCCTAAGCGAATTTGAGCAGAAATAATGTTGAGATTAATTCGGGAGTTGCACGTCATTGCGAGGAACGAAGCAATTTGAATTTGGAATAAATGCATCTTGATTTTTGGAAAGCAGATTGCTTCGCCAAGCTGCGCAAGGCTCGCAATGACGGCGTGAGCCTGAGAAAATGTGAACAGGAATAATTTTGAGGTTAATCAGCGTCTCGGGTGAGTTTGCGCAATATACATTTTCGTGGATAGATTTATCAACATTATAGGTTTGAAAGTTTTCAAATTTGTAAATTTGAGTATGAAAACAGATGAATTAAAATATATCAAAACGGTTACTATTAAGTCAATAAGAAATGTGATTTTAGATAATAACCTAACTGAAAAGGATACAATAACTTTACATAAAAACGATTTTGATAATATAGTATTGGAGTATCGTCAAACTTATGGAATCGGTATAACCGTTCCATATTTTCTGTTAAGTGTTCTGATTGAAGAAGATAAAAATGCAGAAGTATTTGAAGGGCGACTTGGGATTATCCTGAATGACGATTTAAATCCTGCTCGTATAAACAAAGAAGGTGATAAGAATTACTTGCCGAAAGAGATAGTTCATAGATGTGGTTGGTGTGGGAATGTTGTAGACAATGATGGGGGAGAGTTAACAACAAAGTTGAGAAATCATAAAATCGAAGTATTAGAAAAGTACGGAGATGAAATAAGCGAAAAGGTTCATGGTTATTGCTGTATAAATCGAGATAACTAATAATTTCTCATATTAATCTCAAAATTCTACTAAACTACATTTCCTCACGCACTCGCCGCTTTCGCTGAAACACATTCAAATGTACAAGAGTGCGACGCAAGAAAAGCTTAATAGTAGCAATGCCGCTCGGGACATATTAAAAAATATTTTCACTAAAGCAATTTCGTTAATCATTCATGTTGTTTGTCGGCGACCAACAATGGCGGAGCTGTTGGCGAGGACGCCAACAACAGCGAGCAATGCTGTTTGTCAGCCGCCAACAACGGCAGAAAGAGCACTGGCAACGGCGGGAATTTCTGGCTGAAATTTTGCTGTTACCAACAAAAAAAATAGGGGCATTTTTCTATCCACCACTTATCAACAGCCCAAAATGTGTTTGGTCATTTTAGTGTATGTTTGGCGTTGACTAAAAAATGAAACTGTGCGTTTAAAAAGTTTAGACATCAAAGGCTTTAAAAGCTTTGCAGATAAAACCCATATTAATTTTGACGAGGGCGTAACGGGCATCATCGGTCCCAATGGCTGCGGCAAAAGCAATATCATCGATAGCATCCGCTGGGTGATTGGCGAACAGAAAATCAGCCACCTGCGCTCGGAAAATCTGGAGAGCCTTGTTTTCAACGGCTCTAAAAACCGCTCTGCCAGCGGTCTTGCGGAAGTGAGCCTCACGTTTGAGAACACGAAGAATCTGTTGCCGACTGAATTTTCAACGGTAACGGTCACACGTAAATTTTATAAAAGCGGCGAGAGCGAATATCGCCTCAACGATGTTTCGTGCAGGCTGAAAGATATCCAGAACCTTTTTATGGATACGGGCATCAGCACCGACAGCTACGCGATTATTGAGCTCGGCATGGTGGATGATATCATCAAAGACAAAGAGAACAGCCGCCGCCGCATGCTGGAACAGGCTGCGGGCATCACGATTTATAAAACGCGCAAAAAAGAAGCGAAAAATAAACTGGAAGCAACTGAGCAAGACCTTGCCCGCATTGAAGATTTGCTTTTTGAAATCAATAATCAATTAAAAACTTTAGAGAACCAGGCGAAGAAAGCGGAGAAATATTACGAGATAAAAAAAGAATATCGTGAGCTTAGTATTGAATTAGCAAAAGCTGCGCTCGAAGGTTTCAATCTTACTTATAAAGAACTGAACGAGCAATCGGAAACGGAGACGAACAAACGCGTTCAGCTCGAAGCAACGATTGCGAATGAAGAAGCGGATATTGAAAAAGAAAAGCTTGGCTTTATTGAAAATGAAAAAGCGTTGCAGCAAATGCAACATGCTTTCAATAATCTCGTGCAGGAGCTTCGCGGAAAAGAAAATGAAAAGAATCTGGCATCGCAGCGATTGAATTTTCTGAAAGAAAAACAGCACAGCCTGCAGGAATTTTTAGGGAAAAGCGAGAGCCAGTTAAAAGGTCTGGATGAAAGCATTTCATTTACCGAACAACAAACAGAAGAAGAGCAAAATAAATTGGATGCTTTGGAAGAACAGCTCGAATCGTTGAGAGATGCTGTAGATGAGTCGCGTAAAATATTTGATGAAAAAAGAATTTCCATTGAAGGATTGCGTGCAGAAAATGCACAGATGCACCGCAATCAGTTTGAAGCGGAAAAGAAAATCGCCGTTGCTGACACCACCATTCAAAATGTGAACCAGGCACTGGAGCAATTGGAAGGAGAAACTTCGAACCGTGAGAATCAAATCAAGCAGCTCGAAGAAGAAAAATCACAAAGAGAATATGAACTGGAAGACCAACGACTAAGCCTGAGACAATTGCAGGAACATCACGAAAACACCAAAGAACAAATTCTTGCCACACAATCTGAGTTGGAGGTATTAAGACAAGAGCTCGCAGATGAGAACAGAAAATTAGATGCAAAGAAAAATGAGCACGGATTATTGAAGAGCCTGATTGATTCGATGGAAGGTTATCCTGACAGTATTAAATTCTTGCATAAAAACCCAAACTGGAATCACAACGCACCGATTCTTTCGGATATTATTTATGTGAAAGAAGAATATCGCGCAGCGTTAGAAAATGTGCTGGAGCCTTATCTCAATTATTATGTCGTGAACAATTTGCAGGAAGGTTTGCAGGCTGTGCATTTGCTGGATGATAATAAAAAAGGCAAAGCCAATTTCTTTTTGCTCGATAAATTTTCAGGATACGAAAAGCCATCTTATCATCAGCCCAATGAAAGCATTCCGGCGATGGATGTGATTGAAGTGGATGAACAATATCGCAAGCTCGCTGAAAATTTATTAGGTAATGTTTTCATTGCAGAAAATGAAGAAGCATTGCAAAATAGCAATGGTGCAATTGTTCTCGAGAAGAACGGAAAATATGTGAAAGGAAAATATTCGCTCACCGGTGGAAGCGTTGGAATGTTTGAAGGAAAGAAAATCGGTCGTGCGAAAAATCTGGAAAGATTGAAAGAAGAAATTTCTGCTCAGGAAGGAGTGGTGAATATTTTAAAAGCAGAAATTCAGGCGAAGCATAATGAAGTGATTGGTTTTAACGAGCAGTTGAAAGAAAAAGCAATCAGACAAACGCAGGATGATATCAATCGCCTGACAAATCTTGTTTTTTCTTTGCAGAACAAAAAAGAAAACCTGAGCGCTCAGCAAATTGCTTCACAAAAAAGAATGGAAGAATTTCAGTTGAACCTGAAAGAAACTGCTGAAGCCATTGAAGGAACGCGAAGTGAATGGGTGCAACTCGTGAATCTGATGAATGAGATGAGAGAGAAAATGCATGCAGGCGAAGAAGATTATAAATCTACTGAATTAGCTTTCAGCACTGCATCTGCAGGATATAATGAATTCAATTTGCAGGTGACTCGCCAGCATAGCAAAATCAATGCGCTGAAACAGGAACTTGAATTCAAGAACAAACAGTTGAATGATTTGCGTAATCAGGTTTCAGCAAATGCTTTGCAGTTGGAGCAAACCAATACAAGCATTGATGAAAGCAATCAATTATTAAGTACTTCAGAAGAAGCATTGCTTGCATTGATGCACCGCAAAGATGAAGAAGAGAAAAAATTAAATGAGGCAGACCAGGCTTATTATAATCTGCGCAATGCATTGAGTGAAAAAGAAAGCCATCTTCGCCATATTGTGAAAGAGAAAGAACATGTAGAGCATTTGTTAAGCGAGATAAAAGACAGGCTGAATGAATTGAAATTGCAATTGGCTGGAATGAAGGAAAGATTGCATGTGGAGTTCAAAATAAATCTGGATGATATTATCGACCAGCCGCGAACTGGCGAAGTTCCTGTAGAAGAACTGCAGGAAAAATCAGACAGGATGAAAAAGCGTTTGGAAAACCTGGGCGAAATAAATCCAACTGCTATTGAAGCATTCACTGAAATGAAAAAGCGATATGAATTTATTGTGGAACAGAAAACGGATTTGGTGAATGCGAAAGACAGTTTGCTGCAAACAATAGAAGAGGTGGAAGCAACTGCGAACAAACAGTTCCTGGATACTTTCAACCAGGTGAGAGATAATTTCCAGAAAGTGTTCAAAGCATTATTTACTGAAGAAGATACTGCGGATATGATTTTGGAAAACCCTGAAAACCTTGCTGAGACCGGAATTGACATCATTGCAAAACCAAAAGGCAAACGCCCATCTTCTATCACACAATTGAGTGGTGGAGAAAAAACATTAACAGCAACAGCTTTATTGTTTGCAATCTATCTTATCAAGCCAGCACCGTTCTGTATTTTGGATGAAGTGGATGCGCCGCTCGATGATGCGAACGTGAGCAAGTTCACCAATATGATTCGCCAGTTCAGTGAGAACTCACAGTTCATCATTGTTACACATAATAAAATGACGATGAGCACAGTCGATGTGATTTACGGCGTAACGATGCAAGAGCCGGGCGTGAGCAGATTGGTGCCGGTAGATTTCAGGAGCTTAAATTGAGGTTCCACGCAAAGACGCAAAAAGATTGACTATATTAATCCCGCTAATAACAATGGCGGGATTTTTATTGTATCTCGCAACGACGCGAAGGCGCAAAGAATATGCGTTGCGACTTCGTGCCTTTGCGTGAGATATTTCCTTAAATTTAAAACCTTAATAAAATAATCATGCGCACGATTTTATTATTATTCGCTTCCAATGTTTTTATGACCTTTGCATGGTATTGGCATTTGAATCATAAAGAGCTTGCATTGTGGAAGGCGATATTAATCAGTTGGGGAATTGCTTTTTTCGAATATTGTCTAACAGTGCCGGCTAACCGAATTGGTTCTAATAACGGGTTCACCGGTTTTCAGTTGAAGATGACACAGGAAGTGATCACATTAATTGTGTTTTCATTTTTTGCTGTGCTATACTTGAAAGAGCCATTTCACTGGAGATACTTGCTGGCTTTCGCTTTGCTGCTTGCTGCTGTTTATGTAATGTTTAAAAAATAATTTTCTAACGATGACTATGCTATTGAATATATTCAGCACTTTATACAACGAGCTGATTGGTTTTTTCGAGATAGATTCATTGGTTGCCTTAATTAAATCAGGAGATTATAATTCACTAAAAACATTCGAAGGCATTAAGAGCGTGCTCTTGCCTGTGATACCCCTTTTGCTGATCTTTGAATTGTTACGCGCTGCTTTTTATAAGAGATTCCGCGTCATTGATTATAAAGTTCAATTCTTCACCCATGTGTTCAATCGTTTTATAGCGCAATTTCTTTCTATTGCTGTCACTACTTATTGCATCGGGCTGTTTGAAAAATATGCTATTATTAAAACAACATTCACGTGGTACTGGTTTATATACGCATACATTGTTTGGGAGCTTGCTCATTTTGTGTATCATTTTCTGGCGCA
>DATGIX010000076.1:0-5363 GCA_035295505.1 Puia sp.
GATAGTGATTTTGTATTTATTATGGCAAGAATAACTGATCCTCCAGGATACGGGAATTATATCCGGTTTTACACAGGCATCAAGGATTTCCCCTTTTATCCTGCGTATAATTCTGTCTATGACGACCAAGTCACCGATGGAACAACTTATAATGTTCAAGTTCCGCGGGGAATCGATAGGAATTCAATTACAAAACAAGGAACATCAAATTACATCTTATTTCCCAAGGGAGATACAGTTACAGTAAAACTCTGCAATATCGATAAAGCAACTTATGATTTTTGGAGAACGATGGAATACGATTATCAAAGTATAGGAAACCCTTTTTCATCCCCGACAACTGTGATTGGAAATATTTCTAATAATGGGCTTGGTGCTTTCTGCGGATACGCGGCACAATATGTTCAGATAATCATTCCCAAATAATTAAGCCTTACCTTGTATATTTTTCTGAACCTTGCGCTTTGTTTTTTGTTATTATATTTCAATTCTACAATGAAAGATTGGGTTTGGTATACACTCTCTAAATTTGCGGCTGAATGAAACTTTTAATTTCGGCAATCCTGATTTGCTTTGTTTTACCTTCCTGTGAAAAAGCAATCAATTTCAACCTCAAAGAATCGCCTTCCAAATTGGTAGTGGATGGTTCTATTGAAAATGGAAAACCGCCCACGATTGTACTTTCAACAAGCCTTGACTATTTCAGCAAAATCAGTCCTTCAATTCTTGAAAGCTCATTTGTGCATAATGCAGTTGTTACTGTTTCTAATGGAACTAAAACCCAACAATTAAAAGAATATTCAATTCCTGCGGACACAACAGGGTATACGCTTTATTATTATTCCATTGATTCGTCGAACCTGGCAAATGTGTTTTTGGGTGAATTCAATACAACGTACAATTTGAGTGTTGTCGCAAATGGGCAGACTTACACAGCGCAAACACATATCACTTCTATAAGGAAAAAAATTGATTCTTTGCAATGGCAAAAGGCGCCTGATAACCCTGACACAACAAAAGCAATTATTGTTGCTACAATAACTGATCCTGCAGGTTATGGCGACTACTCACGTTATTACACCAGCGTTAATGACAGCGCTTTTTATCCCGGATTGAACTCGGTTTTTGATGACCAGATTACAGACGGGACTACTTTTTCTATCCAGATCCCAAAAGGAGTGAACAGAAATGCAAAAATTGACCTGAACAATTATTCATTTTTTTATAAAGGCGATACAGTTGTATTGAAATATTGCAATATAGATAAAGCCACCTATGATTTCTGGCGAACTATGGAATATGATTTTCAGAGTATCGGTAATCCTTTTTCATCGCCAACAACTGTGCTGGGAAATATTTCTAACGGGGCGCTTGGCGCTTTTTGCGGTTATGCGGCACAGTATGTTCAGATAGTAATCCCCAAATAAGTCACAAGTCATGAAAGCGACTTTTGCTTTCATCTTTTAGATTTAAATTTGTCAGCTTTAGTTTTTGCAAAACACTACATGTATTTAAAAAATCATTTTATAGATGGCAGATAATTCAGTTGAAAAAATTCATTGTTTAATAATAGGCTCAGGTCCGGCAGGATATACTGCTGCAGTATATGCTGCTCGTGCGAATATGAAGCCTGTGTTGTACCAGGGTATTCAACCGGGTGGACAATTAACTATTACTACCGAAGTTGAAAATTATCCAGGTTATCCAAATGGTGTTCAAGGGCCAGAAATGATGGTTGATTTTGAAAAGCAGGCTGCGAGAATGGGTGCCGATATTCGTTTTGGTCTTGCTACAAAAGTTGATTTTTCCAAGCAGCCGTATAAAGTCTGGATTGATGAAGAGAAACTGATTGAAGCAGATGCTATAATTATTGCGACTGGTGCATCAGCAAAATGGCTTGGTCTCGAAAGCGAACAGAGATTGAATGGTTTTGGTGTGAGTGCCTGTGCAGTATGTGATGGTTTTTTCTTTCGCGGAAAAGAAGTAGCGATTGTTGGTGCGGGCGATACTGCCGCTGAAGAAGCATTATATCTTTCAAAGCTTTGCACAACTGTTCACATGCTCATACGCAAAGACCAGATGCGTGCTTCAAAAGTGATGCAGGACAGAGTGCTGAAAACTTCAAACATAAAAATTTATTGGAACAGTGAAACTGATGAAGTGCTTGGAGAAAATAAAGTAGAAGCATTAAGAATAAAAAATAACAAAACCGGAAATAAGATAGACATTCCCGTTAGTGGTTTTTTTGTGGCAATTGGCCATCAGCCAAATTCTGATATTTTTAAAGAATGGATTGATATGGATGAAGCGGGTTATATCAAAACAATTCCGGGCACATCCAAAACAAACGTGGAAGGCATTTTTGCTGCAGGCGATGTGCAGGATAAAATTTACCGGCAGGCAGTGACCGCAGCCGGCAGCGGTTGCATGGCAGCACTTGATGCTGAAAGATATTTATCGGCGAAAGAATTATTATAAATAAGGAATTAGAAATAAAAAATAAGAAATGAGAAAGTATAGCGCAACTTCCTAATTTCTTATTTCTCATTTTCATGCTAACCATCCAACTTCATAACCTCATTTTCTTAGCTCATCATGGCATTCATGCAGAAGAGCAGCTTACTGCAAATAGTTTTGAAGTAAGCTTAGATGTTGTATATGATGAAAAGAAAAGCAAGTTCAACAATCTTGATGACACCATTGATTATGTGGTGCTGTATAATATCGTGAAAGATGAAATGAAAATTGCAACTCCTCTATTGGAAAAAATCTGCAAAGAAATTATTTCGAAAGTAAAAAAGCAATTCCCGGTTGTTGAAGAAATTACTATTTCTATCAAGAAATTAAATCTACCGATTGAAAACTTTCATGGCAGTGTTGGGGTAAGCATGAAAAAGAAATTTGATTAATTCCGAAACAAATCCACTTGCTGATTTTGAAGCGCTCAATATAATTACTGCCGTACAAGAGTGCGACGCAAGGATGTTGAAGAGCGTGATGAAGCTGGTTACAAAAAATAAAAACTAAAAGAGGAAAGACTAAAAACTAAAAAGAAATTTCGAATTAAAAACCGAACACGGATAACCCATGACTGACGACTGTTATCAGAAATCGTACATCGTAAACCTAAAATCGCACATCAAATCACTTTCTTCTTCCACTTCCCGCTTCGCAAATAGAAAAATGCAAATGAGAATGTAGAAATCCAGTAAACCCATTCGCTCATCCAGCCATATAGAATCGGCAGGTTGAAATATTCCAGTGTGAGATAAACATAGATACAATAAAAAATAATTGTTATCATTTCAATAGCCAGGTTCACATCCGTGTTGCCTGTGCCTGTAACTGCATTCAGCCAGACTGTTGAAAACGACATCATGATAAGCGCAATGGAAACGACACGAATGATCGGGATTGCGGCTGCCTCAAAATCTGCGTTTTGACCGAACACAGAAAGAAATGCATGAGGGAAAATATTCAGCAAAGTTGCCATTGGTATTGAAAAGCACAAACTGAGCTTAATGATTTTGAGGATGAGCTCAATTACTTTTTCTTTTTTCCCCTGACCGATAATATTGCTCACCATCGTGTTGGTAGTGGATGCGAATGACCAGGTGAACACACCGAAAATCCCGAAAATATTTCTCATCGTATTACTGATGGCAAGATCGCGCTTGCCATGATGTTCCACCATGATGTAAAAAAATTCCCAGCTCGCAACGCTCATGAAATATTGAAAAATTAACGGTGATGATTGTGTGAGAATGAGCTTTGTATTTTTTGCATCAAATTTAAAGCCATTAAACAACTGAAGCTGTTTGCTGATGCCTTTTAGATGTATAACAATAAAAACAACAAACATTCCTGAAGCTTCGGCAATAATAGATGCATAAGCTGCTCCGTTGAAACCCAATTTCGGCAAACCAAAATGACCGAATATTAAACTATAATCAAGTCCGATATTGACAATGGTTTCAGCGAGCGTTCCATAAATCAAAAACTTGCTTTGGTTAGTGCCGACAAGCAAAGCGTTTCGCATCTGGTAAATAAATAAAAAAGGAAGTCCCCAGATTCTTATGCGCAAAAAACTAACAGCTTGTTCTCTCACCGCACTATCTTTTAATGAAAACTGCAAAATCCATGGAGCAAAAAGATAAGTGAACAGAATGCAGAACAATGCAAGCGCCAAACTGATGAGAATACTCTGCGAAAATAATTTTCCAATTTCTTCAATCTTGTTTTCGCCTGCGCGACGTGCAATCAACGCTTGTAAGCCATTGTTCAATCCTTGTCCCACCACTGCAAAAATCAAATAGAAAACACCTGTAATGCCAGCTGTTGCTAAAGATTGCTCACCTAATTCAGGCAATGATTTGTCATGTAGATTCCCTAAAAAAATATTATTGGTAATGAAATTTATTTGTGGCACTAAAATGGCAAGGCTGATGGGCAAAGCAATCTGAAGGATTTGCCTGTTGGTGATTTCAACCCTGAAATTATTGTTAGGAGCAGTTGCCATTTTTGAAAAGGACGGCAAGTTACGTGAAAGAGTTTAGAGTTAAGAGTTCAGAATTCTGAGAAAGGATTTAGCAGGGCAATTATGATGTTTTACAAAACAAAAACTTTTGTAGTATTATTGCGCCATGTTTATGTTGCAGCCAACATTTCATATTGAAGCAGAAAATATTCAGGCGACAGATTTTAAAGCCTGCCGCTTGCTGATTCTTATTGATGATGATTCGATGAGCTATGTAATTTTGAATGCAGCAACAAAACAACCGGTTTGTATTAAATATTTTTATTTCAGTCACGCTAAAAACAAAGAGCGCATCGAAACCATCCGCGAAATTATTTATGTAGATGAACTGCTTTCAAAAGAAATGAGCGAGTCTTTTCTGGTTTATGGATTTCCTGAAAGCTCACTGGTGCCTGATGCATATTTTGATGCAAGCCTTGATAAAGAAATTATGAATCTAATGCATGGAAATCTGGAAAAGGGAATAGTGATGAATGAAAAAGTTCCGTGGTGGGATATTTATAATGTGTATAGAATTCCATCGGATATACAAAAGCTGATGCAGTTCAAATTCAGTACTGCGAAACAGTTGCATTATTACAGCCTTTTGCTGAAGAGCTATAAAAAATTTAATACCGGCGAATCCTCCGAAAATATTTCTGTGATTTTTTATCAGGACAGGATGATTGTTTCTGTATACAAAAAAAGCCAACTGCAACTAATGCAGAGTTTTGAATATGTCACTCAGATGGATGTTGTTTATCATTTATTGAATTGCTGTAATCAGCTTGGTTTAAACCAAAATTACACAAGCTTGCAGATTAGCGGCTTTGTTGAAAAGCAGTCT
>DATGIX010000077.1:0-21096 GCA_035295505.1 Puia sp.
TGTATGCACCATTATATTCCGCAACTTCTTCTCCCATTAAAAAAACACGGTCATCGCGGCGCATTTCTTCGTTCATCGCCTCTCTCAAAGCTTCCCTGAAAGCAATTTGTCTCATCTATAAAAATTTATGAGCTGCAAAAATATCCTCTAACGGGCAAACGAGCAAATCTGGATTTACGAGAGCCGGAGCTAATAGTTAACTATCAGATTTACCATAAACGCGTAGATTATATAATATACTGAAAGCATAATTTTGTAAAGACTGTTGCACATTGGCGAATAGGGTTACAATAGCACAAGTGAGTGACACAATCCGCCGCGGTGGATTGATAGTAGCAATACCGCTAAGGACATAATAAAAACTGACATGCTATGATGAACGACATTTCAAAACAACTGACTGAAATAGTTGAAACTTATATTGAAAAATTAAAAACCGTCAGCGAAGAAGAATATGCTTTCAAACCTTTGCCAAACAAATGGAGCAGGAAAGAGATTCTCGGGCATTTGATTGATTCGGCGCAAAATAATATCAGGCGATTTGTGGTGGCGCAGTATGAAGATGTGCCGAAAATTGTTTACAAACAAGATGACTGGGTTTCCATAGCTGATTATCAAAATTGCCTCACAAAAAATTTGATAGAACTATGGAGATTACTAAATAATCATGCAGCAATTATTCTTGCAAACATGAGCGAAGAAAATGCGAGCAAAAAATGCGAAACGAGCAATGCAGCACACACGCTTGAATGGCTCGCATCAGATTATATCAAACATTTATTGCACCATCTTCATCAAATACTCGATCTGGAGCCGATAGCTTATCCTTAATATAGTCGATTAGTCAATTCTTAATGACAGGACAATCCAAATAATTCTTTTTGCGAAATGTGTAAATGATGCCAGTTGAAAAAGAATGGTAATGATCATTCTTTGATGGATCAGCTGCGTGACTGAAACCATCCAGATAATCAGTAAACGTCATTCTGTAAGTCCATTCTGCTGAAACAGAAAAATGTTGATTGATGGCATAGCGCATCCCAACACCAAGCGGAATAACCGGAATGGCATGTGGCAATACATGTGCTTCATCAGTTGCCAGTCCTGCAAAAGTGCCTGTCTCTCCCGCAAAATATGCTGTGTTCAACCTGCTCCAGTCACGTTTAATATTTAAAAAAGAATATCCAGCTCCTGCAAATACATAAGGCGAAAATCCGCGATTGTTATTACTGCCATTCTTTCCAAGTATATTCCAAACTGCTTCCACAGAGGTTTCAAATAATGGCGTGCTGAAATTAAAATTCCGCTGCTTTCTCCATGCAGGCGTTGAATAGACCGCATCATCGCCGTGCAAACTGCCGCAAGAAAGATTAGCACGAATGGAGAATGAATTATTCAGGAACCGGTTCACGGAGATGCCTATCCCAGGTCTCATCGTTTCAAAAGAACCCAATCGCGAAGGCGTTAAATCTCCCTGATAAATAAAGGAGCTTACATTTAACCCAATTTCAAATTTTGATAAATCAATCTGTGCGAAAACAATGTTGGAACCAGCGAGCAAGAATGCAATAAGTAATTTTTTCTTTTGAATAGAATTCATGTGTAGTTGGTTTTTAATCAGGAATTAAATGACTACCAGTGTAGAATTCTATCTCGCTGTTGAATTTTAGATAATTGATAATTTATTTTTCTACAATGCAAATTCAAAATTTTTATTGCAGCGCAACTCTTAGCATTTTGTTAATAGAAAAATCAGATACAATCAACTTCATTGAGTATGAGGCTAATTAAAGAATATCTTTATGCTATTATTAACATACAACAAATGATAAAAATTGGCGAATACAATTTGATGAAAGTGATGAAACAACTTGCTTTCGGCGTTTATCTTGATGATGGCAAAGAAGGAATTCTGCTACCAAAAAGATTTGTGCCGAAAGGATTAAAAATCGGAGATGAACTGAAAGTTTTTTTATATCATGATGGCGAAGGGAGAATTATTGCAACGACACAAGAGCCGAAAGGGATTCTGGGAGATATCGTGAAGCTACGAGCAGTAAGCTCCACACCACAAGGAGCTTTCCTTGATTTTGGCTTGATGAAAGATTTATTCGTTCCAAAATCGCAGCAGATCGGGAAGATGATGCCGAACGGAGATTATCTCGTCAAAATTTATCTTGATGAACAAACAGGAAGGTTAGCAGCCACAGAAAAATTAGATGCATTTCTCAGCAATGAAAATCTAACTGTCAAAGAAAAAGATATTGTGGATTTGATTGTTTACAGAAGAACAGATATCGGCTACTTAATGATTATTAATAATCAGCACACAGGTGTGTTGCATTTTAATGAGGTGTACAGAAATATTCAGGTGGGAGATAAATTCAAAGGCTTCATCAAACAAGTCCTGCCTGATAACAAAATTGATATAGCTGCAGGTAAACCAGGTTACGCAAGAGTCGAAGATGAAACAGAAAAAATATTGAGACTGCTGCACGAGAACAATGGCTATCTCCCCTATCATGATAAATCCTCTCCTGAAGAAATTTATTCTTATTTCGGAATGAGCAAGAAAACTTTCAAGATGACGACGGGAAATTTATATAAGCAGAGAAAAATTGTTTTTACGGAAAGCGGGATTAAAGCGGTTGAATGATTTCGGATTGTGGATTTTCAATTGCGGAGTGCGCTTTAACTTGAAAATGCCAGATTAAATTTTCGTCTTTACATTACACACTTTTCTTCATCAGGAAATCTGTCTGTACATCATCGCCGAGCATAAAAATGTGGCTGCCGAATTGTTCGAACCCAAATTTTTTATAGAAAGAAATGGCTGTTTGATTAAGCTCCCAAACGCCAAGCCAAATTAGTTTTTTATTTTTTTCTTTTGCAATTTCAAAACATTTAAGCATTAAAGCTTTTCCGATGCCTTTGCCAATTGTTTTTTGCTCAGCATAAATTCTTGCTATTTCAATGGCACTTTCATTTCCTAATTCAATGGGAGTTTTTCCATCTTTCATTTTCACATAGCCTACTGGTTCGTCATCAAGATAAGCCAGAAAGAAAATATTATCAGGCTCGCCCACTTCATCCATTAATCTTTGTCTGGAGAATTGTTCGCTCATGAACTTATCCATATTTTCTTTCGAGTTGTGCGCGGAAAATGTGTCGAAGAAAGTGCGGTGGCTTAGGCCGGCGATAAATTCAGCATCAGCAGCAGTTGCATATCTTATTGTAACCACCGAAGTCTTGCTCTTACTTATTTGATCCATGTTTTTCATTAAACAAATCTCCGTTTAAAATTAAATCCTAAACATTCTCAATCACCATTGCACTTGCACCACCGCCGCCATTGCAGATTCCAGCCGCGCCATATTTTGCGTTGTTCTGTTTTAGGATATGTATCAACGTTACTATTATTCTGGCCCCACTGCATCCAAGCGGGTGGCCGATTGAAACAGCCCCTCCATTCACATTCACCTTTGCCGGGTCAAGTTTCATTCGCCTTGAATTTTCAATCCCAACAACAGAAAATGCTTCATTCAGTTCCCAATAAGAAATGTCTTCCATCTTTAATCCTGCTTTAGCAACCGCTTTAGGTACCGCAACAGATGGCGTTGTCGTGAACCATTCCGGTGCTTGTTCCGCATCTGCGTAAGAAATAATTTTCGCTATTGGTTTTAACCCGAGTTCATTTGCTTTTTCTTTGCTCATCAATACCAATGCAGCAGCACCGTCATTCATGGTGCTCGCATTAGCAGCAGTAACGCTCCCGTCTTTCTGAAATGCAGATTTCAATTCCGGTATCTTTTCAAATTTTACATTGAAAGGCTCTTCATCTTTCGCAAATAAAACCGGTTCACTTTTTTTCTGAGGTATTTCAACTGGAACAATTTCATCTTTAAATTTTCCTTCGTTCGATGCAGCTTGTGAGCGCTTATAACTTTGAATAGCGAATGCATCTTGTTCTTCGCGGCTAATGCCACATTCCTTTGCACACAGTTCCGCTGCATTGCCCATTGCTTTTCCGTCATATACATCTGTCAATCCATCTTTCGCAAGACCATCAACCAAAACGACATCACCATATTTATTCCCCCAGCGTAATTTTGGCGAATAATAAGGCACATTGCTCATGCTTTCCATACCACCTGCAACAACAATATCCGCATCGCCCAATAAAATGCTTTGTGCTGCTTGTGCGATAGCTTTCATTCCACTCGCACAAACTTTATTAATTGTTGTGCATGCTACTTCATTGGGCAAGCTGGCAAATTTTGCAGCTTGTCTTGCAGGTGCCTGACCAAGATTAGCCTGCAGCACACAACCCATTAATACATCCTGAATCTGCGTTGGTTTGACTCCTGCTTTTTCAATCGCTCCTTTAATAGCAATTGCTCCCAATTGTGTTGCGGAAAAATCTTTTAAACTACCGCCAAAACTTCCGATCGGTGTGCGCACTGCCGAGATAATATACACTTCGCGTTTGTCCATATAGCAAATCATTAATGATCTACAAAGATACTTAAACTACTATATTGTACTTCTGAGCATCTTATTATCTTCGTCGTATAACTATCAGTTCAGGATGTTTCAATTTCATCAAAAAAAAACTTTCCTTGCATTTTGTTTTCTTAATTTTTTTTGCATCGCTGTTTTTGCTTCAACAACTGACACCACACAAACTTCCACCAGAGAAGAAGCCATTGCTTTCATTGAAAGAATAAATGAATTAAAACCGAGCGCTCACTGGCCGCATATAAAACCATCGCTCTTTCTTCAAAATATCAAAGAAAATATTCATACACCTCTTTCTTTGTATGAAGGAACGAACACAAATTTTTGTGGTTACGCTGCATTAAGCTATTTATTTCTTCATGACAACCCACTTGGTTATGCAAAGCTCATGCTGGAATTGTATGAAAATGGAAAAGCGAAATTTGGCAAAGTTTATTTTCAGCCTTTACAACCGATATTGAATGTAGCCGGTTCATTAAGGTTCAAAGGCGCACTTGATATAAGACCTGCAGAACAAATGTGGTTTCTTTGTCTGGCAGACCATTTTAAAAGCTATATCAATTTTCTCAACACACATTATGATGCAGGTGATGAAGACAGATTTTGGGCATCGATGACGTATGGAAAATTCAATCGCATTATGAAAAGGTTGTTCAACTACAAAGTGAATGCGGCAGGCTCAGATTTAATAAGGCCTTATATCAACGATGTGTACGAATATCTCTTGAATTCAATGAAGAAAGGAACGACTGTTTTATATCTGAATAATACTATTCTCAGAAAAAAATATGACAGGATAAAAGCAAACGTTCCATCTCATTACGTGATCCTCCTTGATATCAATAGAGTGAATGATCATATGATCAATGTCACTTATTGGGATTACGGATTCAGGACATTGAGGCAACTGACTCCATCTTTTCTCAACAAAATTATTTTCGGCATTTCGCAGTGCACAAAAAAAACCTCTATTGATCAATAAATTCATATATCAGCTTCTTCCTGCTATCGGGATCGTTTTGTTTTGTTCATGTGCATCAACAAACATTTCAAAATACTATGAAAAGAACAAGCGCACACTTGAATCTATAGAGCAATCTTATCAATCTCAATATAAAAAACAAAAATTTTCTCTTTTATTCACAGACAAATCATATCAGCATTTTTCTCTCGAAATTCATACAGATTCTATCAAATACATTTACGACTTCGACACTTCAGAGAACAGATTAAATGATACGCTTGAAAAATTTCATTTCAGAATTCCTGAAATGAGAACGCTTATCAACAATATGCAATCTATTCGCTGCACTTGGATCGACAACCTGGATTATTATGTAGATGATAAAAAAAACTATCTCGTGTTCATGTCTATCAGAAAAAAAACAATCAATCTTCCTTTTATTGAACAGAAATATTATGTGCTCACTTATTTTGCACAGCCACAATATTACGACAATGAAGGAAGGCTATTAGACCATCGCAGCCGCAGGCGGTTGAGAAAAATCAATGGAGAAATTTTCAGGAGGATCAATGATAAAGTTTGTTACACAGTTTCCACTCTTTTCAGATAACATTTATACAGCCTCCATATTTTCATTTCTTATCTTTAAGAACCAAAATTAACTTACATGGAAATTGCTCAACGAACGCAAAATCATGACTGGCCTGCATGGCGAAGAATTGTTTTCCGTTTCTTTTTCATTTACCTGTTGCTGAACATTTCTCCATGGACATGGCTGGGCGATATTCCCGGCATCAGCTACTTTGATGATCTGTATTCAAAGTTGATGGATTGGCTGGTAAACTTTTCCAACAATCATTTTTTTCATGTGCGCAAAGTGCTAGTGCCGTTGAACGGAAGTGGCGATACTTCTTATGGCTGGGCTCAAGTGTGGCTTTTTTTGAGCCTTGCATTCATCGGATGCTTGTTGTGGTCATTCTTTGACAGAAAAAGAAAAGCCTACCATCAATTAAATTATTGGCTCTGTCTTTTCACGCGTTATTATATTTCTCTCATCGCGTTTATTTATGGCATTGAAAAATTGTTTGCACTTCAAATGCCATTTCCAAACCTGAGTCAGTTGGCTACACCATTAGGAGATTTTCTTCCCATGCGATTGTCATGGTTGTTCATCGGTTACTCTACTCCTTATCAGGTTTTTTCCGGAGTAATGGAAACAATTGTCGGGCTGCTATTACTATACAGAAGAACTGCAACATTAGGAATTCTGATGGGGACGGCAGTTTTCTTAAATGTGATGATGCTGAATTTATGCTACGACATTCCAGTGAAAATATTTTCTATTCATATTGTGATCATGTGCTTGTTTTTATTGGTGAATGAGTTTGAAAGGATAAGCTGCTTTTTTATTTTGAACAGACCTGCCGCAGCATGCAATATTTACGAATATCATTTCACTAAAAAATGGATGCGCATCACAAGAGTTATTTTAAAAATCGCATTTATTATCATTGCCGTTGGTTTGCAATTTTATAATATGATTCAGTATTATAAATCATCTCATACAGACACCGCAATAAAACCTGTGCCAACCGGCGTATATGATGTTGCACTTTTCACCATCAACAAAGACACCATTCCATTTTCTGTGAATGATTCTCTTCGCTGGCGCGATGTGATATTCGATAATTTCGGATATGGGAGCATTAAGACTACAGACACTGCATTCAGGCAACGATACAGGCGGGCTTATTTTTATTATGCCGGAGACACATTAAAGCACACCATCAGCTTTAAAAAAATGCAGGGAGATAGTTTAGATATTTGCTTGTTTCATTATTCAATTCAGGACAGCAGCACAGTTTTGCTTTGGGGAAAACAAAAAAATGATTCGCTGTTTATTCAGTTAAGAAAAAGCAACAGGCATTTTCAATTGGCTGAAAAACAGTTTCATTGGCTGAGCGAGTATAACAGATAACGCATAGAGGAAACCCTTTACTGAAATGCTGCGTATTATTTCTTATGGAAATATTAAAATGTGCTTAACAATAGGAACGATTGATGGATTCATTCATCCATTAATTATCTTTGACATCCTCTTAAAAAATAATTCGGACTAAAAAAATAAAATATGAAGAATAGCATTGTGGGCTTATTATTGATGATCTCATTACCTGTATTCGCGCAACAAACAGTGACAGAAAAATTTCAAAAAATAGGAACTGTTCAGGAAGCACAGCAATTTATTGATGCTAATGCCGCACTTAAACCAGCGCTCATGCATTTGTCTTACAATAAAGACACATCCTTAATTGACAAAAGATTATTGCGCCAGAACAAGGGCGATGTTTTTTCAGTAGGCTATGTTACTTATAAAGTGCTGGAAGCAAAAGAAACGGTCAATTATCGTGCGAGCTATGTTTTTTTAGACGGCTCTTCATTGTCAGTAACACAAATTGACAGCCTGAAAAAAATAATCACACAAAAAGCAAATGCCGGCGCTCCGTTTGACAAGCTATCTGATCAATATACAATGGATGGCAATAACACACATGGAGACACAGGCTGGTTTTTCGGGGAAGAAATGATGCCGAAGGAATTTCAGGAAGCCGTTAAAAATCATAAGCTGGGAGACATATTTTATGTGGATGTTTCCGACAAACAATGGCATTACATCGTGAAAAAAACCTATGATGATGATGACAAAAAAGAAGTAACAGTGCTGCGTGCGAACGGAAGATAACAGATTGATAATATTATAAAAATAAAGCCCGCCATTCCAGCGGGTTTTGTTTTTTCAGTAATGAAAGCTTCGTTTCAAATCTTTCAAACATTTTAAAATTACATGCTTTTTATCTTCTCTTCTTCCAGGTCAATCAAATACAATTGACTTCTGATAACATCTTCATCCAGATCGGGGTCTTTGTTTTTTTCAATTAAAAAGTTGCGCTGGTGCTCTAATAGCTCCAAATAAATTCTTTTGTGTTCTGTATCCATTATTTCATCATCAGCTATTTGCATTTTATCTTCCCATTGCTTTAGTGTGTCTGCCAGCAAAGGTTTTCTGCTTATGAATTCAGAATATTTATTCTTGAGGACATTAACCGAGTGTGTGTACAATTCTTTCCTCACTCTTTTCGAAACCTTACCAGCATCCTCTTCGAAATTCATGAATGCGGAAGTGCGTTTCAAAATAAAAGGAAGAGTAAGCCCCTGCACCATCAACGTGAGAATGATTACTATAAAAGTGATAAATAAAATCAGGTTGCGTTGAGGAAAACCCTGACCGTTACTTAATGTAACAGGAATAGCAAGTGCTGCAGCCAATGAAACAACACCTCTCATTCCAGTCCAGCCCAACACAAGCGGTCGTTTCCACATGCCCTCGCGGTTCATTAGATTAAAAGTTTGACGCCTGAATAAATAAGTAGCGAAGAGTGCAAAAAAAGAAGAGATGATCCTCACAACAATCAAAAGCGCTGTAACCCATACGCCATATTTAATAGCAGTAGAAACGGGGATTCCTTTTTCATGCAGACCGGATAATATCTCAGGCATGTCCAACCCTATCAACATAAACACCAATCCATTTAATATAAACACGAAGCTTTCCCAAACACTGTATCCTCTTATCCTGCTGGTGCTGTTCAAAAAAACAAGGCGGTGATTGGATAAATAAAGTCCTCCGAACACAACCGCCAAGACACCAGAGCTATGCAAGTGTTCACCCACCCAATATAAAATATATGGCTCTATCAATGTGAATGCAATATCGGAGGGCGCGTCAGTAGGCAGTTTTCTATGCGCCTGCATAAAAAGCCAGCCCAATGCCAAACCAATTACAGCTCCGCCAACTATCATCCAACTAAAACTAAAAATGGCATCCTTCCATATAAACTGACCAGTAGCAACAGCAATCATTGCAAAACGAAAAATGATCAATGAAGAGGCATCGTTCAGCAAACTTTCTCCTTCTAATATGGAGGCAGTAGACTTCTGCACTTTCACAAATTTCAAAATAGCTCCTGCGCTCACTGCATCAGGAGGCGACACAATCCCACCTAATAAAAAACCAAGTGCCAATGAAAAACCGGGAATGAAATAATTCGCAAAGATGGCAACTGAAACTGCCGTGAAGAAAACAACTAAGAAAGCAAAGCTTCCGATTATCCTGTACCACTTTTTTAGATCTTTTAGTGAGATAGACCAAGAGGCCTCAAAAAGCAGCGGAGGCAGGAAAATAAAAAATATCATGTTCGGGTCTATGCGGATGGCTGGTAAGCCCGGTATGAAACTAATGCCTAATCCTGCAACTACCAGCAAAATCGGATAAGCAATTTTGATCTTATTAGCCAGCATCTCAATCAAAACGATGATGGCGATCAGTGCTAAAACAAATGGCAGTGATTCGTGCATGTATCAAAAATAGCCATCAAAACTTAGAGAAAAAAAACCGAATATTATTGTTGTGTGAGATGTGGTGTGGCGACAATATAAATTACAAAAAACAAACCCGCCATTGAAGCAGGTTTGTGCTTTAAGTCGGGACGACTGGATTCGAACCAGCGACCTCTTGCACCCCATGCAAACGCGCTACCGGGCTGCGCTACGTCCCGAAGAACCATCTAAAACAAATGAACATTTTGTTCTTTATTTTATCCCGGAATGGACGGCAAATGTACTCGAAAATTTCTATTGCGAAAAATAAGCAGCTAAACCTTATCTTCGCGCAATTCTTTCTTCGATGACTATCCTTATTAAACAGGCGAACATAGTTAATCCTCATTCTTCTCACAACGGCACAGTTAAAGATATTTTTATTGAGAACGGGATCATAAAAAAAATACAGAGCGAGCTGAATGAGCCTGCCGATAAAATTATTCATGCATCCAATCTTCACGTTTCATCAGGATGGGTTGATATTTTCTCTCATTTCTGCGATCCGGGACTAGAATACAAAGAAACTTTGGAAAGCGGCGCAAACGCAGCAGCAGCAGGCGGCTTCACTGATGTGTTTGTTCTGCCAAACACCAAACCTGCCATTGACACAAAAGCACAGGTTGAATATATCAGGCAGAAATCAAAATCATTGCCTGTAAATATTCTTCCAATTGGCGCAGTCACAAAAAATACAGATGGCAAAGATCTGGCTGAGATGTACGACATGCAGAACAGCGGCGCCGCAGCTTTCAGTGATGGAACACATCCCGTTCAATCTGCAGGATTACTGTTAAAAGCCTTGCAATATGTGAAAGCATTCAATGGCGTGATCATTCAAATTCCTGATGACAAAAGTGTTGGAGCAAATGGATTGATCAATGAAGGAATTATTTCTACACAACTTGGACTGCCTGGAAAACCTATGATGTCTGAAGAATTGATTATTGCACGCGATATCAAACTCGCAAGATATGCTGATTCTAAAATTCATTTCACGGGAGTCACATCGCCAAAATCTCTTGAATATATTAAACGTGCAAAAGATGGTGGATTGAATGTGACTTGTTCAGTGACACCTTATCATTTATTTTTTAGCGATGATGAGCTGACAACTTATGACACAAACCTGAAAGTGTATCCGCCGCTCAGAACAAAAACGGATGTGGCTTCATTAAAAAAATCTGTGACAGACGGAACTATTGATTGCATTGCAACGCACCACCTTCCTCATGAATATGACAGCAAGGTGCTGGAGTTTGAATATGCAAAATATGGAATGATAGGTCTTGAAACCTGTTATGCAGTTTTAAATACTATTTTGCCCGAACTTGGTGCAGCCAGGCTTGCTGAATTGATGAGCGCAAATGCAAGAAAGATTTTTAATTTGCAACAGCTATCTATAGAAGAAGGCGAAGCTGCCTGCATTACATTATTTGATCCTTCCCGGGAAAATGTTATCAACGAAACTCAGCTTTATTCAAAATCAAGGAACACTCCTTTTATCGAAAAAAAATTAACCGGGAAAGTAGTTGGCGTCATCAACGGAGAAAAAATATTTTTGAACAAATAATTCTTCAACCAAAACAACTTGTCATGGAAGCGAAATCTAAATATTCAACAGGCATTCAATATGGCATCATAATCGCTTTAATGTATACAATATTGCTTTTTATCCGTTATAATGTTTTTGGAAAAAGTCCGGTATCGTTTGGATTGTTCGCTGTTTGTTCATATTTAATAATATTAGGGCTTTATTTATTACCTGCGTTTGCCAGAAGAAAAGAATTAGGAGGATTTGCAACTTTTAAAGAAATTTTCCAGACAATTTTTATAGCGATATTAATCACAGAGATCGTTTATGTTCTTTTCAATTTTGTTTACTTGAAATTCATTGACCCTTCTTTTTTCGACAATCTGAAAGTGGCTACAAGAACCTTGCTTGAAAAAGCAAATACCCCTGAAGAACAGATTGACAAACAAATGCAAGGGTTCAAAGATGTGAACGAACAATTAAAACCTTTGAAGTTATTACAAGGCCTAGGCATGTGGATTGTCATAGATAGCATATTTGGTTTAATTTTCGCTTCTATCATAAAAAAGAATAAGGATGTTTTTGACGACAAACAATCACCTCGATAAATAATGGATGTATCAATCATAGTTCCCGTTTTTAATGAAGATGAATCGCTGCCGGAATTGTGCGCATGGATTTCGCGTGTCGTGAATCAAAATAATTTTTCTTATGAAATTGTTTTAGTAGATGATGGCAGCACAGACAATTCATGGAATGTGATTGAAACCATCCGCTCATCAAACCCTAATATCAAAGCAATAAAATTCCAGCGCAACTACGGAAAATCTGCAGCATTGAATGAAGGGTTCAAAGCCGCACATGGGGATGTTGTGATCACGATGGATGCTGACATGCAGGATAGCCCCGATGAAATTCCTGAGCTGCGCCGAATGATCATTGAAGACAACTACGATATTGTGAGCGGATGGAAAAAAATTCGCCACGATCCGATTTCAAAAACCCTGCCTTCAAAATTCTTTAACTGGTTCACTTCAAAAGTGTCCAAAATAAAATTGCACGATTTCAATTGCGGATTGAAAGCATATAAATTGAAAGTGGTAAAGAGCATTGAAGTGTATGGTGAGATGCACAGGTATATTCCTTTGCTCGCAAAATGGTCTGGTTTCAGAAAAATCGGAGAGAAAGTAGTGGCGCATAATGCACGCAAATATGGTAAATCAAAATTCGGCACAGGAAGATTGATCACCGGAGGATTAGACCTCGCTTCTATTTTATTTGTTGGCAAATATGGCAAAAGACCGATGCATTTATTTGGCACATGGGGTGCTTTTTTCTTCTTGCTTGGTTTTGTGCTCAGCATTTATCTGGTCGTCACAAGATTGATGCACCCCGAAGTTGGACTAAGCAACCGTCCTCCATTTTATATTGCACTAACGGTGATGATTATCGGAAGCCAGTTATTTCTTACAGGTTTTGTCGCGGAACTGATTTCAAGAAATGCGCCGGGAAGAAACAGTTATCTGATAGAAAAGAAAATAGGGCTGGATTAGATCACCTGATATAATTTTAAGTGTCGTGATCTGTTGTCATTGACTATTCGCTACTCATACCCATCATGAAAAAAAAAATCATCATCATCGGTCCTGCTCACCCGCTTCGTGGCGGTCTTGCTACTTTCAATCAAAGATTAGCAAAAGGATTTCTTGATGAAGGATTTGATTGCTCCATTTATTCATTTTCATTACAATACCCATCGTTTCTTTTTCCCGGCACTACACAATATTCATCTGAGCCTGCACCTGAAGATCTAAAAATATTTACAAGAATAAATTCTGTTAATCCGGTCAATTGGATAAAAGTAGGAAACGAACTCAAAAAATTAAACGCAGATATTATTGTTGTAAGATATTGGTTGCCGTTAATGGGGCCGGCACTTGGAAAAATTTTAAGGATTGTCAGAAAGAATCGTCATACAAAAATAATTGCCATCACTGATAATATACTGCCACACGAAAAACGCCCGGGCGATACTGCATTCACAAAATATTTTTTAAAAAGCTGTGATGCGTTTATTACCATGAGCGAAAAAGTGATGAAAGATTTAAGGCAGTTTGAAAAAACAAAACCTGCAAAACAAGTCCTTCATCCTTTGTATGATAATTTCGGGGAAATTATTTCAAAAACTGAAGCGAGAAATTTTCTTGATCTTAATAATGATGAAAAAATAATTTTATTCTTTGGCTTCATCAGAAAATATAAAGGCCTTGATATTTTACTCGAAGCAATGGCTGATGAAAGAATCAAATCTTCAAAAATAAAGTTATTGATAGCCGGAGAATTTTATGAAGATGAAAAGCCGTACACAGATTTAATCAACAAATTAAATATCCAGAGTTCTCTTATTCTAAAAACAAATTTCATTGCAGACAGTGAAGTGAAATATTATTTGTGCGCTGCGGATGCGGTAGTGCAGCCATACAGGAATGCAACGCAAAGCGGTGTCACTCCCCTCGCCTATCACTTCGAAAAACCGATGATCGTTTCAAATGTAGGCGGATTACCAAGCCTTGTGCCTCATGGTAAATCAGGATTAATCGCCGAACCAAATCCACTTTCTATTGCAGATGCTATTATCCACTTTTATGAATTAGGCGAAAATTATTTTATTCCTCATCTTCGCATAGAAAAAGAAAAATATTCGTGGCAAAACCTTATCAAAACCATCACAGATTTAGCAGATGATATACAGAAGTAAAGCTCCTTTGCGCATTGGTCTTGCAGGTGGCGGAACAGATGTGAGCCCTTATAGCGAATTATACGGCGGTGCTATCCTCAACGCAACTGTCTCATTATTTGCTTATGCAAATATTGAACAGATCAAAGAAAATGCCATCATTCTCGAAACAATTGACCGGCAAGAAGAACAGCGGTTCGAGTGGAATAACCAACTTCCTATTGATGGCAAGCTTGATTTATTAAAAGGAGTTTATAACAGGATACAAAAACAGTATGCATTACCGTTAACCGGATTCAGGCTATCCACTTTTGTGGATGCACCTGCGGGATCTGGTCTTGGAACTTCATCTACATTAGTCGTCGCCATCATTGGTGCATTTGCTGAAATGCTCCGGTTGCCATTGGGAGAATATGATATTGCACATCTCGCTTATGAAATAGAAAGAGTGGATTTGAAAATGGCTGGCGGCAAGCAGGATCAATACGCAGCAACATTTGGAGGCGTGAACTTCATGGAATTTTATGGTGACAACAAAGTGATCGTAAACCCGCTTCGCGTGAAACAGCAATATTTGTTTGAGCTTGAAAATAATTTGCTTTTATATTATACAGCCACTAGCCGTGAGTCTGCGAAAATTATTGAAAAGCAAAGCCGTAATGTGGTAGATAAAAAAGAAAAATCAATCGAAGCGATGCATCAGCTCAAGCATCAGGCACAATTGATGAAAGAAGCACTGTTAAAAGGTCGCTTGCATGAAATCGGTGAAGTGCTTGATTTCGGCTTTCAGCAAAAAAGGCAAATGGCAGAAGGCATATCCAATAGCCTGATGGAAGAAATTTATGAAGAAGCAAAAAAATCCGGCGCAACAGGTGGAAAAATTTCGGGGGCAGGCGGTGGTGGTTTCATGATATTTTATTGCCCGGGAAATTCAAAACATAGAGTAGAAGAAGCATTAAAGAAATTCGGAGGCCACAGCAAGCGATACCAATTCGTGGATCATGGCTTAACAACTTGGACAATCTGAGGTTTGTAGTTTGTGATTTGTAGTTGTAAAATTCTAAAAATGATTATGAGAGACAAAATAAAAAATATCATCAGTGAGTCAGTCGCTGTAAAGAATAAAGTGCTAAGCGATGAGAAATTATTGACAGCAATCGAAAAAATAACAGCCCTAATTGTTGATGCACTACAAAAAGGCAGGCGTATTTATTTTTGCGGTAATGGAGGAAGTGCTGCTGATGCGCAACATCTCGCCGCAGAATTTTCGGGAAGGTTTTATATTGACCGTGACGCACTTCCTGCCGAAGCTTTGCACTGCAACACTTCTTACCTGACTGCGGTAGCGAATGATTATAGCTATGATGTTGTTTATTCCAGGCTCATAAAAGGGCTTGCACATGAAGGTGATATCCTGATCGGGCTTTCAACATCCGGCAATTCAAAAAATATACTACACGCATTCGAAACAGCCCGCGAGAAAAAAGTTTTTACCATTGGCTTCACCGGAGATTCTGGCGGAAAGATGAAAGAGCTGAGCGATTATCTTATTAATGTTCCTTCAAAAGATACGCCCCGTATTCAGGAGTCGCATATCCTTATCGGCCATATTATTTGTCAGTTGGTGGAAGAAAAATATTTTGCCTGAAATGGCAATCAAAGAAGCCATCATATTAGCAGGAGGATTAGGCACAAGGCTACGTTCCGCTGTTCCTGATTTGCCAAAATGCATGGCAGTTGTTGCAGGAAAGCCTTTTCTGCATTATGTCATTTCCTATTTCCAAAATCAGGAAATCGAAAAATTTATTTTTTCTCTCGGTTATAAACATGAAATAATCGAAGATTTTTTATTAAAAGAATTACCAACTCTCAATTATCAATTATCCATTGAAGACGAACCTTTGGGAACAGGCGGTGCCATTAAATTAGCCTGCAAAAAAGCAACCGAAAAAACAATGCTTGTTTTAAATGGCGACACATTTTTCAAAATACAATTGAACAAACTGGCTTTATTTCACGATATGTGCGGCGCTGATTGCACGCTTTCATTAAAGCCAATGAAAAACTTTGACAGATACGGCGTCGTTGTTCTAAATAATAATTACTCCATCAAAGATTTTCAGGAAAAAAGATTTTACGAAAACGGCCTGATCAATGGTGGCATTTATGCTCTGCATGCCGGCAGATTTCTACAGGAAAATTTACCTGAAAAATTTTCTTTTGAAAAAGATTATATGGAGAAATTATATGCCGAAAGAAAAATGTTCGGAGTAGTGCAGGACGAATATTTTATTGACATTGGAATACCGGAAGATTATGAAAGAGCGCAGGTGGAAATGAGAAATGAGAAATAAGGAATTAGAAAATATTTGGAGAATACCATGCTTGACTTAACCCAAATCGATAATAGCTGGACATTGTTCTTAGACCGTGACGGAGTGATCAATCATGAAAAAGAGCTTGATTATATCCTGAACTTTAATGAATTTATTTTTTATGAAGGGGCTTTGGAAGCATTGAAAATTTTTGCAGAAACTTTTCCTACAATCGTCATCGTGACCAACCAACGAGGAGTCGGAAAAGGATTAATGACTGAAGCTGATTTGCACGACATTCATTCAAACATGCTTCTGGAAGTTCATAAAGCCGGCGGCCGGATAGACAAAATTTATTTCAATACGGCGGTCGATAATAATGACCCGATGCGCAAACCTCAGCCAGGCATGGCTTTGCTGGCACAAAAAGATTTCCCTCATATCGATTTTTCAAAATCAATCATGGTTGGCAACAATGTGAGCGACATGCTCTTCGGCCGCAATGCAGGCATGTTCACAGTGTTCTTAAAAACCACAAGCCCTTATCAGGAGCTTCCTCACGTCTCAATTGATCTTTCTTTCAACAGCCTTTTAGATTTTGCAAAAGCTTTGCATAAATCATAAAATTTAAAGCGAATACTGCCGTTACAGCGCAATCATCATATCTAATCGTAAATTTGCAGAAACATTTCAGCCTCTATGATAGCACCCTTTAAAAAAATCTGGCTTGTATCGTTGATCATGATTGTATTTGCTTCATTCATGAATCAGGCTTGTGCACAAGCACTTTCTGCTTCACAAAAAAAAGATCTTGTAAACAGAGAAGATTCGCTCAAAGGCTTTGCTCATAATATTGTTTTTGCCATTGAAACCGAAGACCGTTTTCGTTCAGACAGCCAGTTCGTCAAAATGCTTGTAAGAGCGCTGAAAGTGAAGAATTCATTTTATTATCCTTTCGATTCTTTGCAGAGCATTTCCAGATTGTATGCACCGGACAGCGCGTTCCGCATTTTCACCTGGCAATTGAAAAAAGATGAATACACTTATTTTCAGCGAGGAGCCATTCAAATGCACACTGCCGATGGTTCTTTGAAGTTGATACCCTTGCATGACGTTTCAAATTTTTCAAAGAAGCTCGATGATTCCATCAGGACACCGAACAACTGGATCGGAGCAATTTATTACCGCATTGTGATGAAGACTTCCAACAGCGGCAAAAAAATTTACACGCTTCTTGGCTTTGATGATTACACACTCACCAGCACCAGAAAATGGATGGAGATCCTGACTTTTGATAATGAGGGCAATCCTGTTTTTGGCGGCCCATATATTTCTTTCAGAGAGGATTCAGTTCACAAGCCGACCCGGTTAAGGTTCAACATTGAATACAAAAAAGAAGCGAGCACTACTTTCAATTATAATCCTGAAATGGATATGATCGTGTTTGATGACCTGATATCAGAATCTGATCAGCCGGCTCTGAAAGATACTTATATTCCAGATGGAGATTTTCAGGGCTTTAAATGGCAGAACGGGCAATGGGTGCATGTAGAAAAAATCTTCAATTTCAGACTAAAAGATGGCGATTACCCAAAAGACAATTTGCTGCGCGATGAAAACGGGAATCTGGACGAACAAAAACTCATTCAGCAATCACAGAAAAATCAGATAAAGAAAGACAGCACCCGAAAAAAGCCAGTTAAGAAAGACGGGAATTAGCAAAGAATATCACCACACACGCTTAGGGCACCAATCGCCATATTTGTTTCCAATCAGGAAACCAACAATAATTTCGTGAGAGCCGCTGCTCACCGTGTTCAGTCTTGAAGTGGTAAGGTCATAAGAATAACCGATATTGATCATGCTTGATGCATTCACGCCGATCATTGCAGCAAAGCCATCGTATGTTCGCATGCTCGCTCCCACCCACAAAAAATCCTGATACATCAGCTTCACGTTGAAATCAAATTGCAGAGGCAATGGAGATACATATTTCATCATTACAGAAGGAATCACATTCACATCATCATTCAGCAAAAAACGATAGCCTGCTGTCGCAAAAATATGCGGCACCATTCTGCCATAATAAGGAACCACTTCTTTATCTATGAATGAAACCCGTTGCGGAATAATCTGCTGTGCTGAAGCGCCCACATAAAAATCAGATGAATAAAGCCAGATGCCTGCATTGAAATCAGGCCTGATGGTATTAATATTTCCGCTGTTATACACTGCCGGGTCCACAGGCGTTTCAAAAAAAAGCTTTCCACGGTCAAGGCTTAAATTGGTAACTCCTGCTCCAAACCCTGCCGCAAGATTTGTTTTCGGGCTGATACCAATATGATATGCATAGGTGACATAAGCCGCAAAATTATTAAGCGGCCCGGTGTGGTCATCGATAACAGTCAGGCCTATCCCGGAATGTGGTTTGGCTGCTTCATAATTCTCCCAATAACTTTTGCCTCGTGGGTTCTCGCCAACTTTTGGAACGGTAGAAGTCGTTTCGCGATTATCGTTTTTGCCAATCGGGGCATTAATAGTAAGGTAAGTTGTAATGGGCGCACCATCCAGGCCAACCCATTGGTGGCGGTGGCTAAGTTTGATATCAGTATAGCTTTCAATGCCGCTAAGTGCCGGATTGAGAATATAATTGTTGAGCATATACTGCGTGTATTGCGGCTTCTGCTGTGCACACAAAAGGCTGCCAAAAAAAAGAAGAGCAATGACAATACTGATTTTTTTCACCCAATGAAATTTTGAAATAAGCTTTAGAATAACTGTGGCTTTTCGAATAAGAGAGGAAGTTGCGAGAGGCTTTGCAATTTATGGAATATCAGCCATAAATGAAAGCTGATGCCATATTAACTTTAAAAAGAATAAAGCCTTCGATGAGCATGAAATGTCTATTTTCTCAATAATGCAATGGCGTTTTTTCCCTCACAAAACAACAGATCCAGAACGGAAAGGTTTGGGAGAAATCCAATCTTATCTTCAAAAACCTGCCTATAACGGACCGCATCAAAACTCAGGTAATTTTTAGGTAGGACTTTGTTCCTGAAATCTTCGGTTTCATTTTGCTGATTATTCTGCAGGTTATCTGTTAATGAAAATGTGAGTGGCAATTTTAATTTTTGAGCGCTCCATTCAAAACATGCGATGTTCCAATCAAGCAGAAAATGAAAAGATTTTGAATAAAGCAGCTTCAGCTCATCTTTATAAAATTCAAACCATGGAGATTTATTATAGGATGTCATTATGCTTTTCCAATGCTGAGCCTGCCATTGCAAACCCGCAATCCTTACATCTTTGATCATTGTTTTTTGGTTCCTTCCTTCCTGCAAGGGAACGCTCAGGCTGATTATCCCATTTGCACCGGCAATCATGCACCTGTTCCGAAAACTCATTTTTTGATAGCTTTCATATTGATCAAAAATAATATTCGAATATTTATACGAATATTTATAAAAGATAATGCTTGGAAAATAATGTAAATCAGTTAATAATTTCATTAAAACAAAAATAAAGAAGAAAGCAATCTATCACTATGCTTTTTATTGATATTTGATATATAAGATCGTTGAAAATAAATCTACTAAAATTAAAGTTGATATATTATAACAATATTGAAATCAATTTATTGATATAAATAAATAAATGCTAAAAATATTTTCTTCATAAACTCACTTCCTTCTTCATACTAAAATCAAAAATGATAAATAAGTTAGTAGAAGTTTTTACCATTAACGGGGCTACTATATCTCAAACACCATAGCCCCTCCCTAAAAATTTTCTCAAACAGGGCTGCAACATTTAGCCATCCCCCAACGACTTTATAACCCGCATTTTTTGGATGCTAAAAGATTAGGTAAAAACAAAATGACACAACTTGAACAACTATATGAAGCAAAGAGCCTGAAAGATTTCATGAGCAAACTGACAAGCGAAGAGGTTTGCCAAAAGTATATGGAAGAGCTTCGGTGGGGCAATGATGTCACATGCCCACATTGCGGAGCGCACAAACCGTACAGGATTTTGAAAGGGAAGAAATTCAGGTGCAGCAATAAGGAATGCCGGAAAGATTTCAGCGTGACCGTTGGCAGCGTTTTCGAGGACAGCAAATTGCCGTTCTCTGTTTGGCTTGCTGCGGGATGGCTATTGTCCGCACACAAAAAAGGCATTAGCTCATGTCAGCTTGCAAGGGATTTGGGGATTGGCCAAAAGGCTGCTTGGTTCGTATTGCACAGGCTTAGGCATGTCATGGGAGTAAATGGCGATGATGACCCGTTAGAGAATATTGTTGAGATTGACGAAACTTATGTTGGTGGGAAAATACCGAACATGAACAGGAAGCGGAGAAATAAGATAAAGGAAGCCGGAACAGATAACAAAACGGCCGTGATGGGCATGGTAGAAAGAGGCGGCCGGGCAAAGCTCACAGTTATCGGCAAGGATACTTTCAAGGAAGTTGTAAGGAAGAACGTGGACAAGAAAGCGACAATCTCAACGGACACCCATTTAGGCTATTGGGGATTGGACAAGGAATTTGCAGCGCATGGCATGGTGAACCACACATTGCAAGAATACCGCAACG
>DATGIX010000078.1:0-6818 GCA_035295505.1 Puia sp.
CCTGCAAATAAGCAGGCTTTTTTATGTGATTTCCGCCGTTTTTGGTGTTCTTCACCAAAAACGGCATCTTAATATTTTCTATCGCGTTCATCCGCCGCGTCACATTTTTTTCTCAAATTGTATTTTGATTGAAAAACTATAATACTTTCACTTTTCACAAAATAATTTTTTGAAGAATGAATAATGACAAAAATCAAATAAGAATCCTGGTAGTGGGATGTGGCAATATGGGCGCATCGCATGCAACAGCATATCATAATATGGAAGATTTTAGTATTTGCGGTTTGGTGAGCACCGGCAGCAGTAAAAATGTGCTGAATGAAAAATTAGGTGGGCAATATGCTTTGTATGATGATTTTGAAAAAGCATTGACCGCAACAAAACCCGATGCTGTGTGCATTTCAACATATCCCGACACACATGAATCTTTTGCGATCAAAGCATTTGAAAATGGGTGCCATGTTTTTATTGAAAAGCCATTAGCAGATTCTGTTGCAGGTTCGGAACGGGTGGCTGCAGCTGCAAAAGCATCAGGAAAAAAATTAGTGATCGGATATATTCTTCGTCATCATCCCTCGTGGATACAATTTGTGCAGTTTGCACAGCAAATGGGAAAGCCATTGGTGATGCGCATGAACCTGAATCAGCAAAGTCATGGCTATATGTGGGATGTTCATCGCAACCTGATGAAAAGCCTCAGCCCGATTGTTGATTGCGGCGTGCATTATATTGATGTGATGTGCCAGATGGTACGTTCAAAACCACTGCAGGTAAACGCCATTGGTGCGAGACTTACCAATGATATTCCTGAAGGCAATTATAACTACGGACAATTGCAGATACAATTTGAAGATGGTTCTGTGGGATGGTACGAAGCAGGTTGGGGACCAATGATGAGCGAAACTGCTTTTTTTGTGAAAGATGTAATTGGCCCGAAAGGATCTGTTTCCATTGTAGCAAAAGATGCTGGCGGAAAAGGAAAATCAGATTCGGTAGAAGCGCATACACAAACAGAAAGCATCCGCATACATCATGCAGCAATTGATAGTAAAAACGAATTCACAAAACCTGATGAATGGATCAATCTGCAAGACGAACTCACTCACCAGGAATTATGCAACAGGGAGCAATTGTATTTTTTGAATGCCATTAAAAATAATATCGATCTTACTGATCACATTCAGGATGCAGTAAACAGCTTGCACATTGCATTTGCATGTGATGAGTCTGTTAAAAGCAGACAGCCTGTTTTATTGTAGTTGCAAGAAGATTAAATATTATTTACTTCGACAGTTCCTGGTGTTCTTCAGCGTCAGATTGCTGATTGCTCTTGTGTCTGCCAGCATAGCAGCAAAACGAATGTTGTGCGTAGTTCTGCGTTTACAAGTTTTCAAAATATTTGTTGATTTTAGATACGGCGTTTGTCACGCCATTTTCATTTTTTATTTTGCCCCCAATTTCTGTTACATTTTTTTTGAAATTATTAGACTGTATAATTTCAATCAATTCCTTTAATTTTTTTGTGGTTAGTTTTTTGGCAGGTATATGAAACCCCAGTAATTTTTTTTGTATTATTTTGCCCCACCAGGGCTGGTCTCCAAATACTGATGTTATTATCATAGGTGTTTTTGCTTTTAAGCAGGATGCTATTGTGCCTGCTCCACCATGAATAATGGCAACTTTGCACTTTGGCAAGAGCCAGTCGTGATTCACATAGTCTATTGTAAAAAGATTGTCATGCGTAGGTAAATTAGATATTACTGTCCAACCCTTGCAAAAAACAATACGATAGTTTGTAGTCTTTAAGATTTCCGAAATTATATTTTTAAATTGGCCCGGATTAGGAATCGGCATGCTGCCCATCCCAATATAAATTGGCGGTTCTCCACCCCTCAAAAAACTTGACAGCTCAATAGGAATATTGTTGTCATTATTTTCCCGCTCCGGCAGCATAAATAAATATCCAGTAATGTCACTATTGCTCTGCCAATCATTTGGTCGTGGGATAAGCGCAGGGCTAATGGCGTAGAGGTTAAGGATGTTGTTCTCTGTCAACCTGTTTACGATGTTTGACTTTAAAGGTTGTAGTGATATAGATTCCCTGAAGTTGTTGATGTCCTTTTTATTAAATGTCCAATACATAAATTGGACAAATTGGTGGCTCAGTTTATTGTAAATAGGTGTGTTGAAGAAAGCGAGTCCTGCAAAGGGGAATTTTTTTGTTGGTGTCGTCGGAGGGCTGAAAGTGACCAAGCCCCATTTTTTGTTCATCTTTTCTGCAATACAGCTTATCCAGACATGACATAGGACGCTTGTGATTATATAGTCGACTTTTTCACATCCTTCAAGCAAATCCTTGTTCAGTAATGGTTGTATTTTTTTCCCCTCTTTTTGCATAAGACGTAACAGGGATATTGCATTCCCTGATTGGAGAACTCTTTGCCCTTCTGGTGAATAGAGCACGTCATCAGTATTCCCGTAAAGAGGGTGATATTCTATATTGTGAGATTCGATAAAATCCTTAAAATTCTCCGGAGCGAACAATTTAACGCTGTGTCCATTAGCTTTTAATTCTATGCTTAATGCCACGAAAGGTTGAACGTCTCCTCGCGAACCCCATGCAAAAATTCCTATATTCATTTTGAGATGTCTTTAGCGGGCGGATGAATTACGCACAACGACCGAGGCTTGCCGCAGCGCTGGCATTTTATAATTGTCATCCGAAACTGAAGCTGATTGAAAAATTTTATCTGAAGTTAACAACAAATGCTCAAATGAATTCCGTCTGCCCGATATTAGTTGATAGCGTTACAAATGACGATTGCGCCTCCGTCCGCCAGCATAGCAGCAAACCGCATATTGTGCGTTCGTTCTGCTAAGTCTTTAATTAGTTTGAAAAATAAATTGTTTATCACTCAGACATGGCAGAAAACCGCTAATTAGTGTTTGAATGCCTACTATTATTGTCTGATGATATCTCCTGTACATTTTCTTACTTTAAGGATATTGCATAGAAAGCCAATCTGTAAATCTTTCTAACCATGCATCACAAGGAAGATTTTGTTTCTTCATTATAAACCCGTGCCCTCCTCTTTCGTACATATGCAATTCAACAGGTTGATTAGCCTCTAACCATTTGGAATAGATTTGAACACTGTGGGCGGCAAAACCGAATCCGTCATCACTGGCACAGGAAATAAAGATAGGTGTCCTCGCAGATGGAATTTTGGAACCGATTATCGCATTTCCGTAAGCATAAATGGGCGCCACAAAATTTGGGCGGCTCTCTTCCAAAGCATTGTAAGCGACTGACATCGCAATAGTTCCTCCGGCAGAAGAGCCCATGAAGCCTATTTTGTCAGCATCAATTTTGTATTCTGCTGTATGTTGGCGGACATACTTAATAGCGGTTAATGCATCCTGAAGTGCAAGTTTTATTACAGGAGCGCTCACCGAATCCAGCATTTTAAAATTCTTTGTTGCCATCATTTTGTCATAGTACGGAAGAGCAGGGTCTTCATGCACCAACCGATATTTTAAAACGAAAGCAGTTATCCCCTTTTCGTTTAATTTCTTTGCAACGGCAGTGCCTTCAAGCTCATAAACGAGGTAATGAAAACCGCCGCCCGGTGCGATAATAACAGCAATACCATTTGGGTTTGAAGGAACAAAAGCTGTTAAAGTCGGATCCGTTACATCTCTTAAATAACCTCCCAAATTTTGCTCTTTCCAGGTCCAGTTTTCAGAACCGGGAGCTTTTCCGGAATACAGCCGAATAACTTGTTGTGCTTGCACCTGTGCAAGTCCGATGAGAAAGACAAGAACTGTTAATATAAAAAGCTTATTCTTCATGTGGGGTGATTTTTGAATGACGCACAACGTTAAAGCATTGGCGATGTGGCGGAATTTGAAAAACGTCAGCCGACAACCAATGCTTAATTAAAGATATTAAAGTTCATTGTTATTTCTATCGCCCAATTCATAATGTCCAGCCCGAACAAAAGATGATAAATAGCTGAAGCCGAAGTTTATTAAGCTGTCCGCCGACGTAACGCCAATGCGCATGTTAGCGGTTGCTTTGCTATCTGTAATAATCAGTCAAGTTTGAAGATTACAGCAAAATTTTGTTATCGATATATCTATCTTTTAAAAATTATTATCAATTTATCATATTAAGCCGTCGTAGAATTTTTACTATACCGCCAAACAAAATACCAAGTAATTAAAATTTGAAAAAGAATATAGGTTGGAAGGATAAACGGATGCTCTACCATTGGCTTCAACATATTACCGTGAGCAAACATTGTCGGCAAATTCAAAATATTAAACACAATAATAACAATAAGCAACGCCCTACTGCCTTTGAAATACCACCAACAAAATATCCCGTACAGAAACTCAAGTGTAAAATCCAAAAGTGGATAATCAAGGATGCCTGTCCCAAAAACAGGCGTAGCCGAAAATGGCGAAAGTTGAATGTCTTTTTCGTGAAATAATATATCAATGACGATGTGCGACAAGACACCAAGCGAAAAGGCAATGGCAAGTCTGCGGTTCTTGTAGCCATAATTGATAACGATAAATGAAATGGCGGCTGCCACCATGCATCCAAACACTGAATGGGAATAAGGCAGAAAGTCGAGGTGGAGTGTCCCATTTGAAACGCTAAAGTGTTCCCAACCCAAATAATTAAAGAGCACCCAAAACAGTTCTATCAACTGAACGGATACCAACAATAAAAACATTGGGGCTGTCGGTACTTTCTTTTTAATGAGCAAAGCCGTAGCTGCGTGGTCTATTGCATACATAATGTTTATATATCTAATTTAAGATTGCTACTAAAAAGGTAGCCGCATGTTGGCTGCAGATTTTTCATCTTTTGCACGCATACATTTCTCTAATAAAGAATACTCCGTCAAATATGTTTGTCCAGTCTTTTTCAAATGCAGAGTTATGCCCTAATGCCTTTAAGTAGAATATTTCTGACTTGTCCGGGTGTTTTGTGTTATAAGCTTTAAAATCAACAAAAGAATAATTATATGATTTACTTATCCAATTTTCAAATCCATTTGGTTTTGGCTTGCGCACGGAATAAGTTTTAAATCCCAACCTACCAGCTTCGCCTTCATAAGAAGTAAACCCAATAACGTATGTTTCATTTAAATGCCTCTCATCATTTGTAAAATAATTTCCCATTGAAATCATCTTCCTGCCACCTTTGCCTGAACTGTCAATATATTTTGCAACATGAGCATTAGCCGCCCACACAATTATTTTCTCTTTTGGAAACTTTATATCTGTCAGCCATTTTAAGTTTGAAGCCATTTGAAAATCTCTGATATTACCGGCCAGGATATTATCAGCCACGTTTTGTTGATACTCCTTGTTCTCTGCCAATATGCTATTAATAACCTGCGTCCAAAAATCATTTTCATTTAGTTTATTGGCAATCTGATTTTTTATTTGACTTAAATAAATTCCGCATTTGGAATAGTTAACTGTGTCTTTAAAAGAATAATATTTAAGTGAATCAATAAGTGGCAAAATTTCAGTCTTGTAATTGGGTTGTTTGGTAATTGGAATGCCTAATGATCGAAGCAAACTATCCAAATAAAAAACAACATGCTTCGATGAAAAATTTAACATTAGTTGATTGTCAAACCCCGTAACGATTAGTGGCTTTTCAGTTTGATACGTCGATGGGATGTAATTATAAAAAAGATTTTGGCAGGTGTTGCAATAAGTCCAAATTGGGAAAATGTTTTTCTTAAGAAAGCTATCAATCTCTGATTTGCTTTTTTCAAGTTTGTCAAAGCCAAAGTTCAATCCAAAGAAATCACTCTCAAAAGCCAATACATTAAAACCCATTTTTTCATGCAGGTATTTTATAAGTCTTGTTTTGGCTAAAAATGTGGGTGCATCTCCGTGGTCTTGCTCGCCAAGCATTACAATTTTCGAATTACCAATTGCTTTGGCGATAGGTTCCAAGTCGGTATAGTCAGTAGAATCTGGTTGAATTGTAGAAATAGAAATTGCGTTTTGATAAACAAAAGTTTTCAGGTCGGTTTGTGCGTCAGTAATAGTTGTCAGGCACAGGGTGATTAATAAAAATATTGGTTTTCGCATTATTAGAGATGATTTGCGCACAACGTTCTGCATTGGCGGCTTGTGGCGGCATTTGAAAAGCGCCCGCCGATTACCAATGCTCAATAAAATTACAAATGTTCAATTAATTCCTATGGCCAAATTTATAATGTCTGCAGAACTACCGTTGATGGATAGTTGAAGTTGATGTTCACATTCTGCACGCCGATATAACGCAAATGCAATGTTGCAGCAGCTGTCCGCTTTTAATTTTCTCAAGCTTGTGCAATACACTCTACAGATACCAATATCCCCGCAGGAAAAGGCATAACTTGTGGGGTGCTCCTTGCAGGTGCATTGTCAGGAAAAAACTCTATGTAAACCTTGTTTATTACCGCAAAGTCATTCCCTGCTACCATAAATATGGTCGTCTTAATAACCTTGGATATGTCAGACCCAGCGTCTTCGAGGATTGCCTTAATGTTAGAAAAGCTTTGTCGTACCTGTTGTTCAAAGTCAGAACTGATAATTTGTCCGGTAGTCGGGTCGATTCCTGGAGTTCCAGATATAAATATAAGGTTGTGAGCTATAACGGCCTGAGGGAAAGCGTCACTCATTCGTGGAGCTCTTGAGCTGTTGAAATTCTTTCTTGTACTCATTAGGAATAGTTTTTGTCTGTCTAATTTTGCCGTCTGCAAGTTGCAGGCAACGACCGAGGCTTGCCGCAGTGCTGG
>DATGIX010000079.1:0-3578 GCA_035295505.1 Puia sp.
AAAAAAAATAGCCGGCTGCAATTGCAATCAAAATGCCTCCGGCAAAACTCAGGAACAAAATAAATTTTAGCTGATCTAATTTTTTGATGCCTTCTTCGTCGTAGGCTGCTGCAACCATTACCATACCAAAATTTTTATCTGAAAAATGGTGCACAATGCCTTCGCGGTTTCCAAAAGTAAAATAAACATCGTGCCCGGCACTGCCTTTATTGAGCAACGAATTATTGAACAGAGTTGTGTCTGAAACATCATCACTATAAATATATTTTCTACGATTCATGAAATCGTATGCCTGAACCGTTTTGTTTTTCATCGCAAGCGTGGTAGAGGCATCAATCTTCGAAACAAGTTGCTGATCAAATACCCCAGACTGGCTTAGCAGTTTTCCGGTAGTAATGGCCCAGTTAGTGAGCCTGACTTTTATATTGTTTAGCCTGCTTGTGTAAGAGAAATAATAAACCGAACCACAAACAAGCATTAATATAATCAGCACTATCAGCGCAAATAGCAAGGTTATTTTTATCCTTACAGACATTGTTTAATTTTCTTTGAGCATATATCCCATCCCCACAAAAGTGTGAATCAGTTTTTCCGGGAAATTCTTGTCAACTTTATTCCTGAGGTAACTAACATACACATCAATCACATTTGTATTTGACTGAAAATCCATATCCCACACATTCACCGAAATGTCTGCACGTGAAAGCATACGGTTTTTATTTCGAACCATATATTCCAACAACTGAAATTCTTTTGCTGTAAGGCTAATTTTTTCTCCGTTTCTTACTACAGCTTTGTTATCAAGGTTCATTTCCAGATCTGCTGCTTTCAAAATATTGCCAACAGGTATATTTTCCGTCAATGATCTCCTTAGCAGCACTCTTATTTTCATAATCAGCTCTCTGAATTCGAAAGGCTTCACAATATAATCATCCGTGCCTGCATCATAACCTTCCATCTTATCGTTTAGGGTAGTCATTGACGTTAGCATGATCATGGGAAGATGGACATTCCTTGCGCGGATAAACCTGCACAATTCGTATCCGTTCATGCCGGGCAGGTTTATATCAGCAATTATAAGATCATAATTGTGCGTCAAAAATAATTTTTGGCCGATAAGCCCGTCATAAGCAACCTCTGCATAATAACCGTGTTCAGTCAGGCCTATTTGAAGTGTATCTGCAATTTTTTTTTCGTCCTCTACAATTAATATTTTCCTTTCTCCCATATTTCTGGATTGGATATGAAACTATCCGGGGCTCTAAAAAAGATGCCATTCCTTTATTAAAGCGATGCAAATTACATCTTCTCCATTGCAAGTACCGTTTGCAAACACTGGAAATTGAAATTCTAATCGAATTCTAATCTGGTTTTAATCGCCGTCTAATAACCGCAATCAACATTTGGGATAATTATTAAATTGAACATTGGTGACAGCATTTAAAAGCTTACTTGTGCCGGTTGACTTTACTTGCAACACCGAATTGGGTGTAAAAAAAGCTATTGATATGGCTGATAAACAGGGATGCACCATATGCCTCCTCCATGTTTTAAAATCAGAGCCAAAACCTACCAATGGATTTCCTGAAAAACTGATCAAGCTCAGGGAGCTGAAGCTAATCATTGAGATATCTGTACCCAATGTATCAGTAGATCTCCATATCATCAAGGGCAAATCTGTGGAGAAAACAATTATTGAAACAGCCCTTTCACTGAAAACAGAGCTAATCATTATTGCCAGGCATTCCGGCAAGAAATGGTTTTCTTTTGGCAAAAAAATATCTCCGGCAAGGCTTGCTAAAAAAACACTTTGTGCAGTGCTCACTTTAAAACCCGGATCAGAGAACTCTGAAATAAAATCAATCGTTGTTCCTTTCAGATCACATATCCCAAAACGAAAACTGGATGTTTTGTTCCATCTGGCACGCAAGAAGAACACAACGATATACCTTGTCGGAATGCAAAATGAGCTGAAAGAATTCGAACTGGGCGATTCATCCGTAACACATACGCTTATTGAAACATACCGACTATTGAAGGAAGATGTGAATTGTCAGATTGTTCACAAGCTTATCACAGGAAACAATATTGCCAGATCAATGCTCCGGTTTGCTGAATCGGTAAATGCAGATGTGCTTTTTGCAAATCCTGATGAAATGAATATCTCATCTTTTTCGGGCCTGGATATTTCAGATATGCTTGATAGTGACTCCAAAATGCAGTTAGTGACGGTTGAGCCGGAAGCTTATCATTCAAATAACCGAACATTAAAAATGATGGCAACAAATTGTTCCAAACAGAATATTTGATTACAGCTATTGAAAATTTTTATCCATCCATACCCTGATATATTATGAACAAAATCCTGTCATTGATCCTTTTTGCGTTTCTTGTCAAGCCAGCCATCGCACAAAAAGCTGATACGCTTGACTCCGGGAAAACGGTGAGAGAAAAAGTGTTGTCAGACATTCAGTCGAGCCTTGAAAGAAAAACAAAGTCCATCGATTCTACCGTATCAAAGCTCGATAAGAAAGTGGATAGCCTTGACCGTTCTATCAGGGAAACAACAAATGCCCGTGAAAAAGCAGATAAACTGCTGGAGCGTGTCCAGGCCTTGGAGGACAGGGAAAAAGCAGTTGAACAGAATGAGATGAATATTTTTCAGGCTAATTATCAGGCTGCAGTGGTGAACCTGGTTTATATGGACAGGGAAATAAAACCAGTGCTTTTGTTCAAGACCTCCAAAGAATTTTTTGAGTTGCTTACAGAAACTACAAACCCGATGGATTATCCGGGCTACAAGGACTGGTACCTGAAATTTCATGACTATATAGAAAAAAACAAAAAGAGCAGTGTGTCGTTAACCGTATTTGCCAATATGGTGGATTATTCAGGAACGGTAGCCAGTTCCATTCCGCTTGGAGGCCCTGTCACCGTTCTGTTTTTTTCAGGCCTTGAAACTTTCATTAATTCATTAGGCAAAAAGAAAAAAGAACTAAGGGATGAGAGCGAGAAAATGTTTGAGCTCATTACAAAACTGAGCCAGTTCGCACATGACAAAAGTGATGTTGAGCATGACTGGTCAACAATTACTAAAGAGCTGAATGAAATGCACTCGCATTATGACACTGTTTTGAATCAGAACCTCAGATTGCTTGGCATATCTTCTCATGATTTCAATTTGAAATTTAATAATGAGAGCGATGCTGAAAAAAGATATGCCTACATAACCGAAATCAGGCAAAAGGCTTCTGTTGTAGTTGCTTCACAAAAAGCGGCATTGCCCAAAGACTGGAAAGAAAATATTTATTTCTCGCTGATGGATGTGCAGTCTCTCAAATTACGTTTTGGGGAAATCACTTTCCGGATGCATGAAAATATGGACGAATACAATGATTTGCTAAAGCATTATTCAAATGATGCTGTGATTGGAGTGAAGATAGCCGCGCTTGAAAAAAAACTGAATGAGCTGAAAGATGTTTTTGACAACGCCTTTAACCCTTTGGATTATCTGAATTCAGCAACAAGGATGTATAAAGTGATATAGCGCGTGCAAAATATTATTTGAAAATAAAATT
>DATGIX010000080.1:0-11618 GCA_035295505.1 Puia sp.
CTGTTATCACATTATGGTTATTGGTTTTTGTTCAGAAAAAGAACTATAGAATTTCTTCGAAAGATATTTTTAAAATCTTTGGCATTGGTGCAATTGCAGCACTGCATTGGCTGACATTTTACGGGAGCATTAAATATGCAAATGTTTCCATTGGGCTTGTTTGCTTTTCTGCAGTCGGCTTCTTCACGGCATTCTTAGAGCCATTAATATTTCGCGTGAAAATTGATTTGATAGAATTATTGCTGGGGTTGATGACGATAGTTGGTATTTATTTCATCTTTCACTTTGACCCTACTTACAAAACAGGGATTATTGTTGGACTGATTTCTGCATTGCTCGGAAGCCTTTTCCCCATTTTGAATAAAGCAGTTTTAAAAAAAGTTTCTTCAGAGTCTGTAACGTTATATGAATTAAGCGGAGGATTTATTTTTCTCAGTTTATTGCTTCCGCTTTATCTGAAATTATTTCCAACTGATTATTTATTTCCGAAGCTTAGCGATTGGATGTGGCTTTTATTATTAAGCTGGGCATGCACAGTGCTTGCATTTAATCTTTCCATGAAAGCGCTGCAAAAAATTTCTGCATTCACTGTGAATCTAAGTTATAATCTGGAGCCGATATATGGCATCCTACTTGCATTTGCAGTGCTTGGGGAAAATAAATACCTGAACAAAGGGTTTTATATCGGGTTTGTTTTTATCATCATTGCAATTGTTGCACAGATGCTAAGGCTGTGGAATAATCGCAGATTGAGTAAGTGATATCATTTCAACTTATGAAAGCAAGTATGCCTAAAGTTTTTTCAATCAATTTCTCCACCGCTGCATTTCCATTTTTTGAAAATTGTTTGGTGATGCGATTAGCGACAATAGCGCTAATGCTCAGGCAATGATGGCCTAATAATTTCCCCATTCCATAAATGCCTGCAGTTTCCATTTCAAAATTAGCAATGCGATGGTTGCCGAAACTGAATTGCGTTAACCTGTCGATAAGATTCGGATTGCTTAAGCCAAGCCTCAATATTCTTCCTTGCGGGCCGTAGAATCCCGGACAGGTAACAGTTATACCATGATGATAATCTTCAACAAAATGTTTTATTAATGAAGCTCCTGCGCTGTTTATATAAGGATAAGAAAAGCGGTTATGCAACTGCGTTAGTGTAACGAATGAGTGTAGCAATTGTTTCTCTTCTTCGTTTTCTTCATGACGATAAAAATTAAGAAGATTGTCAATCCCTAATCCGTGTGTGGAGACGACAAAGCTATCTACGGGTATAGATGACTGTAAGGAACCAGCAGTGCCTATGCGGATAATATTAAGCTGTGAAAGATTTTGTTTCACTGTTCGCGTTTCAAAATCAATGTTTACCAATGCATCAAGCTCATTGAAAACAATATCGATATTATCTGTGCCGATACCTGTTGATACAACTGAGATTCTTTTTTTGCCAATGCTTCCGGTATGCGTCACAAATTCACGATGCTGCGATTTTGATTCTATCGTATCAAAATGCTTGCTCACGTTTCTGACACGCTCAGGATCTCCAACAGTAATAACAGTGCTTGCTAATTCTTCAGGTCTCAAATCAAGATGATAAATAGCGCCACGGTCATTGATAATAAGTTCGCTCTCAGCAATTCGTTGCATGATTTTTTTTATTTCATGCAAAGATGATGAAGAATGTAAAGCACACAAAGAATTCGTTGCGTGAATTCGTTAGGGAAATTAAAACGAAAATGCTATTTTTGCGGCTCTCGAACGGTTCCGTGGCCGAGTGGTTAGGCAGAGCTCTGCAAAAGCTTCCACAGCAGTTCGAATCTGCTCGGAACCTCATTAAATGAAGACCTATAAGGTTCACAAACCTTATAGGTCTTTGAGTTTTGATTATGAAATATTCAAACTATATCGGAATAGCAGCAGCATTGCTTTTAATAGTTGCGTGTTTTCTTCCATGGGCATATTATTCTGATATTGATAAAACTTTCACAGGATTTTTTTCTGAGCAGAACAGATACGGCAAACCGGGAAAGCTGTTAATCGCTTTTTCTGTTCTTTCGATCTTATTTTTTATCATCCCCAAAATATGGGCAAAGCGGTTGAACTTGTTTGTGGCAACTTTAACTGTTGCTTTCAGTGTGAGAAGCTTTATGCTTTTTTCAGGCTGCTATCGCGGATATTGCCCTGAGAAGAAAATCGGATTGTTCCTGATTTTGATATGCGCGATAGTGATGCTCATATCTTCTTTATTGCCCAATATGAAATTAAAAGAAAAAAATTCTTAGCTGCAGAGTTGCCTATTAGTTTTTTTGTTGGTTGATATGATTGTCGGCAAGTATTTTATTAAACATATCTTCTTTGCCATCCTTTTTCATCTGGTTGAAAATTGAAATAATATTTTTTTCAGCATCTGCCCGAAGGGGAGAATTTATTTTAATGTACATAGTATATGCTTTGCAAAAATTATCCAGGCCTTTTTCTGGGTCTTTTTTGAAAAGAGTATAAATTCTCCCGAGTCCATAAAATACTTCAGGATCATCCGGATAAATAGATTGAAGTTTTTTATAAGCTTCTAGCTCCTTATCATATTCTTTTTTGTATTCATAAACAATGGCCAGATTTTGCAGAGGCATTTGACCTTTTGGATCAATAGACAATGATTTTTCGTAAGCTTTGATAGCTTCATCCAGGTTTCCGATTCTTCTGTAGCAAAGTCCAACATTGTCCCACGCAAATGCAAACAAAGAGTCAATTTCAACTGCTTTTTTGAAGTAAGGCAATGCTTCTGCATAATTTCCTGCTTTCATAAAATCTACTCCTTTTTGATATTGCCCGGCTGATGCAGGATCTTTTGACATTGAATAATCGCTTTCTTTATTGTTGGATCCTACTGCATTTCGCAGAGCCTTGCAGCTATCAGTGAGCCATCTTTCTATGTCGTAATAATATTTTTTATACTCAGTTGAATTTGGGTCAGGATTAATTGAAATGGAGACATCTTTTTTTGTAGTTTTTAATGAGCTCAAAAGTTTAACTCCTATTTCATATACGGTGACCTGTTTGTCAATGCATTTCTTGATATCCGCTGAAATTTCTTTGGTATTTTTATTTATCAGAGAAATTGAATCAATGCATTTGCATGCATCAGTTGCTGTCTCTCTCAGCAGTTTGGCGGAATCGATGTTTTGTGTGAGGATCTGTAGATCTTGTTGTGAGGCAGGTTTGGAATTATCCTGTGAATAAGCAACGACAAAAAATGAAAAGCATACTAATAATACAAAAACATTTTTCATAAATCTGATTTAGGCTAATTATTGATTTCAGCCTGAGCTTTTGTTTTTCTCGCTTTCTTTTAATGTTGTATCAGCTTTGCAACACCAAACGCACAACCTGCTGCCAAAGCTCCGATGATTGTTACACGTATTGCTCCGGCAATTGCATTCACGCCTGTTATTTTACTCTTGAAATAACCGAAAATAAAAAGACAGACTAACGTGATGGCAGCAGAAATTTTCAGTGCTTCAATCCCGCTATTGATGAAGAAATAAGGGCTTAAAGGGATTAAGCCACCCACAACATAAGATGCTCCGATATTGAATGCACTTTTTCTGGCGCGATTTGGGTCCGGCTTGTCAAGCCCCAATTCATATTTCATCATGAAATCAACCCATTTGTCTTTGTCTTTTGTCATTTCTTCGACCGCCTGATTTTGTAATTCTTCAGTGAGCCCAAGCCCTGCAAAAAATTCTTTCACTTCTTCTTTTTCTTTTTCAGGAACTTTTTCCACTTCCTCGTATTCTCTTTTCAATTCTGAGTTATAATAATCTGTTTCGGTTTTTCCTGCAAGATATCCGCCAAGTCCCATCGCAATAGAGCCCGCTGCTATTTCAGCAAGACCTGCAATTACTATCAGCCCCGTACTTTGCACAGCGCCGCTCAAACCCGCTGCCAGCGCGAAGGGCACAGTGAGACCATCAGACATGCCAATGACGATATCTCTCAGAAGATTTGAGCTTTGCATGTGCTGTTCAGGATGAGAATGTGTGAGCTGTGTTTCCATTGATTGCTGTTGAATGGAAAGATATAATTTTTTTTTAAGCCGTTCACTGAAAATGTCGCTCATTTTACTGACCTGAGCATATTTTATTGCGTTTAAAATAAATGGGTTCTTGCAATCAAATTTTTCCATTGAAAAAAATTGTCAGAAATACTTTTGCAATATTGAACAGGAGGGAGAAGCAAAAATTCGGTTTGCTGATTCTGCTCAATCTTTTTATTAGCATTATTGATATTGCTTCGCTGGCATTTCTCTTGATTGTCGTTAATTTTTATACAAGACAATTTGCTGTGAACAGATCACTGCTACCGGAATTTTTATCTGATCAGCATTCGCTTTTGTTGATTGCTGCTTTTCTGTTATTTTTTTCATTGAAAAGCATAGCAGGCTATTATATTTTACGGGCACAATATCAGTTTGTTTATAAAACTGCTTCAAGGATTTCTGAAAATAATTTGCTGAATTATCTGGAAGGTAGTTATAGCAACTATGTGAAAATGGACTCCTCTGTTCTGGTGAGAAAAATAACACATCAGCCGATTGAATTTGCGCATTATGTACTTTCGGGCATTCAGCAAATCATCACCGAAAGCATACTTGTGATATTAACGATAATAGCTATCCTTTTTTTTAGTGCGAAACTGTTTCTGTTTCTATTTGTGATTTTGTTGCCTGCTGTTTTTGCGATTGTCTTTTTTGTAAGAAAAAGATTGAAGTCAGTCAGGGCGAATGTGAAAGCAACATCAGAGAAATCGCTGCAATATCTGCATGAAAGTATTACAGGGTTCGTTGAAAGCAATTTATATGACAAGAACGATTTTTTTAGCCAGCGATATGCAGTTCATCAGCGATCATTGAATAAATATCTTGCGGAATTGCAAATAACACAAGGAATTTCATCGCGCATAATCGAAGTGTTTGCAATTCTCGGTCTTTTCATATTGATCGCAGCGAATAAAATAATGGGAAATGGAAATGTGGTGGAACTGGCTACCATTACAGCTTTCGTGGCTGCTGCTTACAAAATTATTCCGGGAATTGTGAAAATACTTAACATGAGCAGCCACGTGAAGGCTTATGAGTTTACTGTGAATGACCTCGTTGCAGAAGTAAAATTCAAAAAGCACATACAGCAAAAAAGCTTTCTCAAAATACAATCCATTTCGTTTGACGATGTTTCGCTCACTTACAACAGAAATAGATTGTTCAATAATGTAAGCTTTGAAATATGCAAAGGTGATTTCATTGGCATAACAGGGATTTCGGGGAAAGGGAAAACTACGATTGCCAATTTGTTATTAGGTTTTTTAGAACCGTCAAGCGGCACTATTTCGGTAAATGAAAAGATTAAAAACGAAAATGAAAGAAGAGAATATTGGAACGATATTTCTTATGTAAAGCAGCAACCGTTTTTGATTCATGATTCTATTATAAACAATATTGTTTTGGGTGATGAACATTATGATAAAAAGAAATTGCAGAATGCATTAAAAGTATCAGGGCTTTTGGATTTGATCAATAAATTTCCGGAAGGGCTGCAAAAAATAATATCAGAAAATGGTAAGAACATCAGCGGTGGACAAAGACAGAGAATTGCTATTGCAAGGGCAATCTATAAAAATGCTTCACTGATTATTTTGGATGAACCTTTTAATGAACTGGATGAAGGTGCTGAGTATGCGATGCTCGATTATTTCAAATGCTTAACAAAATCCGGAAAAATAATCTTGCTTATTACTCACAATAAAAAAAGTTTTTCATTTTGCAACAAGATGATTTCTTTGAATGAAGAATAAAGCATTAATCATACTCTCCCCGGGATTTCCTGCTGATGAAACAGACTCCACTTGTTTGCCATCACAACAATTATTTGTGAAAGAGCTGAATAAAAACTTCCCTTCATTAAAAATTATTGTACTTGCTTTTCAGTATCCTTTTCTTAAATCGTCGTATGAATGGAACGGTAATAGCGTTATTTCATTTGGCGGAAGAAGCAAAGGGAAACTAAAAAGATTGGTTTTGTGGCGGAATATTTGGGAAAAATTAAAAAAAATAAAAACAGAAAATGATATCGTCGGCATATTTAGTTTTTGGTGCGGTGAATGTGCACTGATTGGAAGCCGGTTTGGGAGAAAGAACAACCTAAAACATTATTCCTGGATTTGCGGGCAGGATGCAAAAAGAGAAAATAATTATGTGAAATGGATTCTTCCGGGTGCGAATGAACTGATTGCAATGTCTGATTTTCTCGCTGATGAATTTTATAGAAATCATAAAATATTTCCCGATCATATTATTACCAATGGAATTGCTGCTAATCTTTTTTATAATAGAATTACAGAAAAGGATATTTGCATTTCAGGTGCAGGCTCTTTAATTCCACTTAAGCAATATGAAGTTTTTATTTCGGTTGTAAAAAATCTAAAAGAGATGTTCCCGGCTATAAATGCAGTTTTATGCGGGAAAGGACCGGAAGAAAATAATTTGAAATCACAAATAACTAAAGCCGGTCTATCTACTAATATTTCAATCACTGGTGAATTGCCTCATCATGATGTTCTCGATATCATGTGCCGAAGCAAAATATTTTTGCATACATCAAGCTATGAAGGATTCAGCAGCGCTTGTCTGGAAGCTTTAGCAGCCGGAGCTCATGTGATTAGCTTTTGCAAGCCAATGATAGCGCCAATCAATCACTGGCATGTTGTGCGTACTGAAAAAGAAATGTTGAATAAAGCCGCAGAAATTTTGCACAACCTTAAAACATGCTATGAGCCAACTTTGCCGTATCTGATGAAGGATAGTGCAAAAAAAATAATGGAGTTATTTAGCTGAAGCAAAATTATTTGTTTGTGATTTTTTTATCTTATTCAATAATCCAGTTGCTTTCTCAAAAACTTCTTCAGGAGTATATCTTGTCATGCATCTGTTATCACCATATATGCATATTTCTTTCATGCAATTGCCACAAGGAATATCCGATGAATCAAGAAATGATGAATGTTCTCCCAACGGTCTTGCCCAGTCACTTCTGGTAGATCCGAATATTGCTAGTGTCGGGATTCCGCAAACCCATGCCATGTGCATCAATCCTGAATCTTCTGATAAAACAAATTTTGAAAAATTTACAGCAGCAAAAGCTTGTGATGCGGAAGTTTGATTGATCAGGTTAATGAGATGATCACCTAATTGAGATTTTAAAAAATCTGCTTTTGATGAAATTGATCCAACTCCTGTTACTACGAATTGTGTTTTTGGAAATTGTTGTAGCCAAAGTTTCGCGAACGCTATATAATTGTTGATTGGCCAGTTACGTGTTTCAAAAGCTCCCGCCGGATTTAAAATCACCAGATTATTGTTTTCATTCCATCCGTTTTCCTGCAATAACTGTTTTGCTACATTCATCTCTTTCAAGGTAAGTTTTGTATAAGGCTCACATCTCTGAAACCCTGCAGCTTCGATGGTTAATCTTGTTCGTTCTCCTGCAGGAATAGGAGAAAAGCGATCAAATTCTGACCATGCTTTTGGCATCAATGCTTTTCTGAAAAATTTGCTCACGATATTATTCTGTAAATCTATAACTACATCGTAACGGTTTAATAAAAGCAATGGCAATACGAATGCAGAATGAACGAGCTGTTTTTTATAATTTCTTCCGCCACCGATTGAATAAACTTTATCAAACAACAGTATATTTCTTGGAATATCATCAGTTTCTTTTCTGATTAATAAATCTAATCTTGAACCTTGCGGCAAATTATTTTTTAGTTGTTGTAAATAAGGCAACGTGATGACTACATCACCGATTGCATGAAGGCGAATAGCCAATACTCTGGATGGCGGATGATTTTCAGTCCATGGTTTGGATGGAATTTTTATTGAAATGGATTCACTATTTATATCAGACTGTTTCATGTTTCAAGAGCAGGCTTCGCTCTGATGATATTTTTCTGATCAATAAAATCACAGCAGTCAGATAGAATGCAGTATAGGCGCGGTCAGAAATATCCGGGAACAGAATAAATCTAATGATGAATATTAAAAAAAGGGTTAGCGCAAATAATTGATCAAAACTAAAATCATTTAATTTAATGGGATATAAAAATAAGAGCGAAAGTATCAGGAATAGAAAAGTGATGTTTGAATAATACAAGCCATTAAGCAAATGTGTGTACATCAAAAATGAATAATCTTTTAGTGTGATAGTGTCTACTGCCTGATAGGACGAGGAAGTGAGATAATACGCAAAAGTGCTGTAAAAAGATATATTCCATCCGTATTTTTTTGTGCTATGGCTGACGAAGTAATAACAAAAAAGCAACAGCGCTAATGCAAAAGCATATTTGCCGGAGAACATTTTTATAGGAGATCTTGCTGCAAAAGTAACCAGGCTTAAAATTAATATGCATGTGATGACATTATCGAGCCTTGTACAAATTGAAATAATCATCAAAAGAATAGCGAATATGAATTTTGGTTTTTCTATAATGAAATAGAAGGAAGAAAACAGTATCAACCCTGACAATGCATCAGGTGTTGATAATTTTGCCACTGTCAATAGCGGAGGAGAAAGCATCACAAGCAACGCAAGAACGGAAGCAAAAAAAATATTAAGATATTTTCTCAGCCAGTAAAATAACAATATGCTTATCAATATAAATGAAATAACGGAGGGAATCACAGTGGATGATGACAAAGAGAAACCCGATTTGTAAAAAAGATAAACGAAACTGATGTACAATGGCTTAATAATATAGAAAGCTAACTGATTATTGAATGAAGCGGGATTTTCCTTCATTCTTTTCCTGAATGCATTTGAAGAATCTGCTAAAGTATGATAGTAAGTCCAGTTAGGAACTTCACGCTCAGCTATTGAATATGTGTTGTTATGCACGGAATTTATATCTGGGTTTTCAATTTTCAATGTGAGCGCCATATAGCCAAGCATGTCCCAATTATATGCAGGTCTTTTATAAGAATATATTGAAGCAAGAATGATGATGATAAAATAAATCGAAGGAGCGAGCACACGCAAAACCTTATTTCGAGGTTGGGCAATTTCAGTTTTGCTTGGTGCTTTCATTAAAAAAGGTTGTTAGGTTTAATGTAAAACTTCAAAAGGGAAATTACTTTCAAGATAATACTTTTTTATTTCTTTGATTAATTGCGGTAATTTCCCCTTTACGTATTTTATTTGCCCGTTTATGCTAATCCTGCAAAACTCAGTTATCTCAATATCTGATTCGTTTAATTGAGTTTCTAATTCGGCATCGAATAATTTTATGTTTCCTTTGTGCATGACTAATAAAATATCTTCAGGATTTAATGAAAAAAAAGCATCATAATCATTTTGCTGATTTCTTTTTTTTGCGATAATAATGTCTGCATAATTCCCGTTTTCAATTTTTCCATAATTATGTAATCCCCATATTTCAGCAGGTTTTGAAGTAAGAGAATCGAATAGTTCTTTGTCGGTTAACATTTTTTCATTTCTCGCTAATCTGATATGTTCCCAGATATTCCAGCTTGAAGTAAGCGTAGAATCTGATCCGAAAAGAATGGTTGTTCTGTCTTTCAGAAAATCAATAGCTGCAGTTTTGTTCAGCAAAAAATAGTTAGAGGCAGGGCACCAAACTAATGCATGGAATTGTTCAGCCTGGTTTTCGTCCATGGCCACCCCATGAATACCAATTATTTTTCTTTTTAAAAAATCCCACTTAATGAGCTGGCTTATTTCCTGATGTGAAGCTTCGTCTTTCCCTTCGCCCACATGCATTGAAACCAGCCATTTATTTTTGAATGGATTATTTAATTTCCATTTCCAGTTTTTCTCAAAACCCACTGAGTGGATGCTATGTGTGTTTTGAAAAACATTGATCAGCTCATCTTCAATTTTTAAGTGCTTGCCATGGTTCACAACTGTTGTGAAGCCATTTAATAAATTTTTATAAATGCCAAACTGCGTTCTGAGTGGTTGTGGTATCTGAAGAACCTTGTCAATTTCTTTTTTATTATTATCCTGGATGTCTTTTCCCCATTCTTTGTAGTTTTTATAAGTCCGGTTTTTCAATGCCGGGAATAAATTAAAATCAAGATGATCGTGAGAGTTGATGAGGCCTGGAAAAGCGATTACATTGTTGAAAAATATATTAGAGACTTTTTCATTTTTGCTTATTGAATTTTCAATGCGATTTACGGAATCTATAATTCCATCTTCAATAGAAATATCTTTCAGGCCTTCCTTCCCGATGATTGAAACATTACGAAGAAGCATTGATCTTTTTTAGGTGAATGCCATATATAACCGGTGACCCTTTAAATTGATGGAACAATTGTAAAGCATTTTGTTTAGCATAATAATGCTTAACATGTTCATCAATTATATTTTCTACAAAGGAAATTTGTTTCCAGCCAAATTGAGAAGCCATTTTTTTGATTTCTGCTACCGGATAAATATTGTTTTTTACAGCTATTAATTGCTTGTTGTGCTTAAATGTCCTGTTGCCGCCTTTCGATAGGAGCTCGGGATGATAATCAGTGATAATCATTTCTCCATCAGGCCTCAGCACACGGTTCCATTCAGCAAAAGCTTCCTCAATATTTTCAATATGTGCAATGGTTAGCGTTGATAAGATAATATCGCATGAATTATTTTTTGAACCAATAAGACGAGTATTGCTGAGCTTATAAGTTTCTGCTTCAGGAAATTTATTTTTCAATCCGGCAAGCATCCCTTCTGAAACATCATAACCAATCAATTTTTCTGGTTCCTGCATTAATAATTTTTTCCAATGCCTGCCGGTGCCGCAACCAATGTCTGTTATCGTTTTTCCTTTGATAGAAATATTTTTTATGAATCCGGAAAATAATTGCTCATCCATTGCAAGCATGAGATTATCAGGTTGGCTATCGTACGAAGAAGCCCAGATGTCATAAGCTTCTTCGGGGTTTGTTTGAAATTTTGTTGATGAAGAAGGGCGCTTTAAAATATTTCTGATCGCGGACAAAGATTGCATCAAAAAATGTTTCTATAATAAACGCAGGATTTTGGTATGAGGGACAGGCGTTCTGTTATTTTTTCAGTATGTAATCAGGTGAATAATTGCTCCATCGCTTCTTTTTCTTCGCTAAAAATTTTATTGATCCTTGGCTGGATGATCCAGACTCCAATCATAAAAAACCAAATGAGCACAAATTCGCCTGCAAACTCACTGAAAGTGACAGGTCTTTGCAGCTCCACAGCCCTCAGACATTTTGCAATAAAATACATGCAGTAAAATATGCAAAACATAAAGAACAAATGCAACGGAAGGATGGCCAGAAATATAAGTGGGTTTGGCTGTTCTTTAGTGATGGCAAGGTTTGCGAACATACTGACCATAAAAATGGAAAGCAGGATAATGTAAGCAATTGGGGAAAATAAAAAGATTTTAAATTTTGTAAGATTGACAGTCACAGTTTCCGGTAATTTTTCAGCAAGCTTTGTCCCGAGCATGTAAAACCATCCAAAAAAAATGACCAGTAAGATGATTGCTAATACTGGAAAAACAAAAATCATAATAGT
>DATGIX010000081.1:0-12402 GCA_035295505.1 Puia sp.
TGAGAGCAATGCAAAAATTAATCGTCACATCTTCTACTTATAAACAATCTTCTCATGCAAGCCCTGAGTTGTTAGCAAAAGATCCTGATAATATGTTGCTCGCCCGTGGGCCAGCATTTAGATTAACCGCGGAAATGATTCGTGATGCTGCATTAAAAGCAAGCGGATTATTATCCGATAAAATTGGTGGGCCAAGTGTGAAGCCCTATCAGCCCGATGGATTATGGTCTGTGAACAGCGAAGTGTACAAACAAGATAGCGGCGCTGATGTATATAGAAGAAGCCTGTACACATTCTGGCGAAGGACAAATCCGCCTCCTTCCATGAGCACATTCGATGCGCCGCTGAGAGCAAGTTGCATTGTACAAAGACAAAAAACAAGTACGCCGTTACAATCGCTTGTGTTATTAAACGATCCTCAATTTATTGAAGCTGCAAAAGTTTTATCAGTCAATTCGCTCAAAAGATATTCTGAAATAAATGACCGCATAGTTTATTGCTATCGTTCACTGACTGCAAGAAAGCCATCAGCAAAAGAAATGAATGTGTTGGAAAAACTATATTCAAGCCAGTATGAAAAATTCAAAACAGATCCGACAAAAATGAAAGGATGGCTGAATGCAGGGCAATATAAAATCGGGAAAGAAAAAGACCTGCCGGCAATTGCAGCAGGCGCTGTGGTTGCAAGTGCGATCATGAATTCAGATGCGTTTGTGACGAAAAGATAGGAGTTACAAGAGGCAAGGTACAAGAGAAGACAAGGTTCAAGTATGAACGATTTTTAATTTCAATTATATGGACAAAGAAATTGAAAGGCTCATTGCGCAAAATTTAAGCAGGCGTTCTTTTCTGCAGAAAACGACGCTTGGCATTGGTGCTGTTGCATTGGGTTCACTTATCTCGGGGCAAACAAGATCATCATTGGGAAATGGGAAAACAATTATTAGTCCGAGTGGAATATTAGGCGCGCCTGATATACCTGCGCGAACAAAACGTGTAGTATATCTTTTTCAAAGTGGCGGCCCATCACAATTTGAAACGTTTGAATACAAACCTTTATTGGAAAAAATGCATGGGCAGGATCTTCCTGACTCCGTGAGAAAAGGACAGCGGCTCACAGGCATGAGCGCACAACAATCTGCATTGCCATTAGTAGGTTCTTCATTTAAATTTGAGCAACATGGAAAAAGCGGCGTATGGGTTAGTGAGCTGATGCCTCACACAGGAAATGTGGTGGATGATCTGTGTTTTATAAAATCAATGTACACGGAACAAATCAATCATGATCCTGCGCTTACATTTATGCAAACCGGAAATCAGTTGCCCGGCCGCCCGAGCATGGGCTCATGGATAAATTATGGGTTGGGTTCTGACAATGAAAATCTTCCTGCATTCATTGTGCTTGTTTCTAATAACGCGCCACAGGATCAACCGTTGTATGCAAGATTGTGGGGCAATGGATTTCTTCCTTCGAAATATCAGGGTGTGCAATTTCACTCTGGTGCTGATCCGGTTTTATACCTCAGCGATCCGGAAGGTTACAAAGCTGTTGACCGCCGCGAAATGTTGGATGCATTAAAAGAATTGAATCAATCACAATTAGAAATTTTCGGCGATCCTGAAATTAATAATCGTGTTGCGCAATATGAAATGGCATTTCGCATGCAGGCTTCTGTTCCTGAAATAACAGATATGAGCGGCGAACCTGATTGGGTGTTTGATATGTATGGACCTGATTCACGAACGCCGGGAACGTATGCTGCAAACTGTTTGCTCGCAAGAAGATTGCTCGAGAAAGATGTGAAATTTGTTCAGCTCTATCATCAGGGTTGGGACCAACATGGAAGCCTTCCTGCTGCACTTCCGAAACAATGCAAAGCTACTGATCAGGCATCTGCGGCATTGGTAAAAGATTTGAAGCAACGCGGATTGCTCGATGATACACTTGTGATTTGGGGCGGCGAATTTGGCCGCACAAATTATTCGCAGGGAAAATTAACGAAAACGGATTATGGCCGTGATCATCATCCAAGATGCTTTACGATGTGGATGGCAGGCGGTGGCATTCAACCCGGACTTACATTCGGTGAAACAGATGACTTCGGTTATAATATTGTAAAGAACCCTGTGCATGTGCACGATTTCCAGGCAACACTATTATACTTAATGGGCATCGATCATGAAAAACTTACATTCGATGCAGAAGGGCGGCGATATAGGCTTACAGATGTCGAAGGAAAAGTAGTGAAGGGAATTATTGCATAACTGATTTTAGATATGAAATAGCAGTACATTGATGAATAGAATTCCAACCGTACAAGAGCCCGCCGCGGCGGGACGATGATGCTATGAAAAACAAATGCTGATATCAAAAAAATCTCTAACGCTTCACATAAATTTCTTCCATCATGAAAAAAGATAATCATTCAAGAAGACAGTTCATCAAAAAAACTTCTGTGCTCACTGCGGGTGCTGTTGCAGGTTTTCATATCATCGGCAAAGCAAATCCTAATGATGATGGCATTATTGGCCATGGTGAATTTAGATACAAAGTGAATAAAGAATGGGGCAATCTCGATCCTGCAAAAACGCCTGTTTTCGATTGCCACGAAATGGTGCAGGATTCAAAAGGAAGATTGGTGATGATAACGGATGAAGTGAAAAACAATATTATTATTTATGATAAATCCGGTAAGCTGATCGATAGCTGGGGCACGCGTTATCCGGGTGGGCACGGACTTACACTTGCGCCGGAAGGCGGCGAAGATTTTTTATTTATAACTGACTGCGGTTATTATTATGGAAGAGATAATAACTGGCATGCACAAGCTGGTTCTGTTTTTAAAACAAACATGAATGGCGATTTGATTTTTGCATTGGGGCATCCATCGACAATTGGAGTTTATAAGAAAGATGAAAAATTTCAGCCAACAGAAGTGGCAGTTGCACCAAATGGAGATTTTTATGTAGCTGATGGATATGGTTCGGATTATATTATTCAGTACAATCATAATGGAGAATATATCAGGCATTTTGGCGGGCATCATAATGAGAACCCCGATCATAATTTAAAAAATGCGCATGGTGTGACTGTTGATCTGAGAAATCCAGCATCGCCGAAATTAATTTGTTCGTCAAGAGAAGAAAATGCATTCAAAATATTTACGATGGATGGAAAATATCTGGAGACCGTACATCTTCCAGGTTTGTATGTGTGCCGCGCTGTTATTCATGGAGAAAATTTATATGCAGGCGTGTGCTGGTCGAATTTCCGCGACACCGGAAAAATGAATGATGGCAGGTCAGGTTTTGTAACGATACTCGATAAAGACAATAAATGTATTTCCAATCCCGGCGGCACAAAGCCCGAATATAAAGACGGCAAGCTTCAACCGATGTTCATGGAAGGAAATATTTTTTATCATGGGCATGATGTGTGCATTGATGAAGACAAAAATATTTATGTGTGCCAGTGGAACGCTGATAAAACATATCCGGTTAAATTAACACGGGTATAAAAAATATTTTTGCAGATGCATACAGACTGGGCGCTTTTTTTCGGAAGGTTTCATCCATTGCTTGTTCATATTCCTATCGGCATTATTTTATTTGCTGCATTACTGAATATTATTGAGGCGTATAAAAAAAGCAAATTACTTTCCGTTGCTATTGATATAGCATTGCTTGCAAGCTTTGTCAGCGCTGCGTTAGCGGTGGTTTCAGGATTGTTGCTTTCCTCAGGTGGCGGATATAATAACAACACACTGTTCTGGCATAAATGGATAGGCATTTCTGTTGCTGTGCTTATTTTGATTGTTTGGATAATACGAAGAAGAGAAAATCCTGATTCTCAATTCCTGAAAATTTCGTTGAGCAGTTGGTTATTGTATCTGTCAATTGTATTCATTTCCATTGGTGGTCATCTCGGAGGAAATATGACTCACGGTGATGGATATCTGACGAGGTATATGCCGGGCTTTCTCAAATCTATCTTCGCTTCAAAGGCGGCACCGCAACCTAAAAAAATTATTCCTCCATTGGATTCGGTGGTTGTGTTTACTGATATCATTCAGCCGATATTAAATGCAAAATGTGTGAGCTGTCATAACCCGGATAAACTAAAAGGCGAACTTGACCTGAGCAATATCGAAACAATTATGAAAGGTGGAAAAAGCGGCAACACCATTGTTGCTGGTGACATAGGCAAGAGCGAACTTTTTCACCGCATCACATTGCCGAAGGAAAGTTCTAAATATATGCCTGCGGATAATCGCCCTGCATTAACGCCCATTGAAATCGGATTTATTAAAAGGTGGATAGAATCCGGCGCTGATTATACAAAGAACATCACTGCACAAGAAACCGATAATAAAACAAAATATTTAATTGCAGCTTATCTTGGCATTGATGCAGAAAATAATCTTGAAATAAAATTGCCTGAAGTTGCGCCGGCAGATTCTGTTGCGCTTCGACAGTTGAAGGAAATGAAAATTATTATCCGTTCTGTTACTTCGAAAAGCAATTTGCTGGAAGCTTCATTTGTAATGGCACAGAAAGCTTCGTCAACGCAGATACATGCAATGATTGAAAAACTCTCAGCCATTAAAGAGCAATTGTATCAACTTGATGTCAGCAATTGTGGAATTGGACAAGAAGAAATAAAAATGATTTCAGGATTTACACGTTTGAATAAATTAGAAATACAAAAGAATAATCTTACTGATGAATCAATAGAGCCATTAAGCGCTTTACAGCAATTGACAATTTTAAATGCAGGACAAAATAATCTGACTGATAAAAGTATTAATGTTTTCAAAAAAATATCTTCTCTTCAAAAAATAAATCTTTGGCAGACACAAGTAACGGATCAAGACATTAAAGATTTGCAATCGCAGTTTAAGGAGATAGATATTGAGCATTGAGAAATTTCATAAAAGCTTTATTCAAAACTTAAAATCACTTCTGCTTCTTTGAATTATATTTATAGCTCAAAGAACACTTCATGAGAAAATATTTATTGATTATTGCTGCTGGCACAATTGCCTTTTCTTCCTTCTCACAACAGATAACAAAACAGGATTATGCAAGAGCTGTAAGCTTTATGTGGCAGAACCTGCAGAATAAAAAGGTGTTCAACATAAGTGTCAGACCAAACTGGTTTGCAGATAGCTCAGGATTTTCATTCAGCACACAAAATAAAAATGGCATAACTTATAATAAGCTTTATTTTAATAAGCCAACGATAGAACCGTTGTTTGATCATGAGCGGTTGGCAAAACTCCTGAGCGACTCGCTTAAGACTGCCATTAAATCAAATGAACTGCATTTGAATTCAATCAGTCATATTGATAAAACAAAAATGTCTTTTACTGTAAATGACAAAACATTCATACTTGACCTTGCCAATTATTCTTTTCTAAGAGACAATATTATTCGTGAAAATGAAATGGAATCAAAATCGCCTGATGGGAAATGGGTGGCGTACACAGACAAATACAATCTGTTCATCAAATCTGTTTCAACCGGTGAAGTAAAACAATTGAGCACCGAAGGAAAAAAGAATTATGAATATGCTTCTTATTATAGCTGGGATGATATTATTGTAGGAGAGAGTGGTGAAAGACCGCGGAGGTTTTTTGTTTCGTGGTCGCCTGATTCCAAATGGATATACACTAATATTTGTGATTTTAACAGAGGACAGAAAATGTACCTGCTTGATTGGAGTGTGGATACGCTTTATAAGCCAAAACTACTTTCTTATTATCGTGCTTCCCCGGGCGATACTGATATGATTTATGAGACACCTGTTTTTTTTAATGTTGAATCAGGTAAAGAGTTTGTGAAAAATGAATACAAAGCGGTGTGGGGTCATGCACCAACATTTGAATGGTCAAAAGAATCTGGAGTTGTTTATGGTGAAACTCATTTCCGCGGCGATCAGCAAATAGAGATTGAACGCCTTGATCTTAATAAACAAAGCAAGGAATTGTTGTATAGAGAAACGAGCACAACAAATATCGATGCATTTCAAAAAAGATTAGTAGAAGAGTGGGGGAAGATGATCATCGTTTCAGAAAAAGATGGATGGCGGCAGGTTTATTTGCTCGATATAAAAGATAAATCAGTGAAGCCTGTAACGAACGGATCTTTTTATGTAAACGATTTTGAAATAGATCAAAAAGGGAAATCAATCATCTTCACTGCTTCAGGAAAAGAATCGAATAGTAATCCATATTATCAGCATGGTTATAAAACCGGTATCGATGGCAAAGGATTGATATTGCTCACACCGGAAAATGCAAATCATGAATTTGTTGTTTCGCCTGATGGAAAATATATAGTTGATAATGTTTCTGCGCCGGATCAACCTACCAAAACATTATTGAGAGAAACAAAAACCGGAAAACTTATTTCGACATTAAGCAATGCAGAGATAAGCGATCTGACTGCGATGCATTATCAATTTCCTGAAACATTTACAGCCATTGCAAGAGATGGCGTTACTATTATTTACGGAGCCATCTGGAAGCCATCGAATTTTGATCCTTCCAAAAAATATCCTGTCATTGATCAAACTTACACTGGCCCGCACACGCACATGTTCCCTGAAAGTTTTACTGCTGCGCTCAGAAGAGGGAATCAGCCATTCGCAGAATTAGGGTTCATTGTTGTTTGTGTAGATGGAATGGGAACTGCCGGCCGCTCAAAAGCATTTCACAATGTGTCGTATAAAAACATGGGAAAGAATTTGCTTGATCATGTGCTTGCCATCAAACAACTGGGCAGAAAATATTCATGGATTGATACTACAAAAGTCGGGATCTTCGGTCATTCAGCGGGCGGTTTCGATGCAGCCCATGCGCTGCTTGAGTTCCCTGATTTTTATAAAGTAGGTGTTGCAAGTTCCGGCGATCACGATTTCAGGATGGAAAAGAACTGGTGGCCTGAAATGTATATGGGCTGGCCTGTTGATTCATCGTACAATGCTGTTTCAAATATCACCATGGCTGGCAACCTGAAAGGCAAGCTGCTTCTTGTTCATGGCGGTATTGATGAAAACGTGAACCCGTCTGCAACATTCAAACTTGCAGAAGCATTGGTGAAGGCAAACAAAGAATTTGATATGCTCATTTTCCCAAGCCAGCATCATGGCTATGCTGGAAATGTGAGCGAATATTTTACAAAGAAGCGATGGAATTATTTTGTGGAGCATTTGCTGGGTGCTACGCCCATTTGGGATTTTCAATTTAAGTAAGAGCATTCAATCATGAATGAACCATTTATATTAACCGTGCATTATCAATCAGCCGATCATGATTTTACCGGATGGCTGTTGCTGCAGGGATATTCTCACAAAATAAAAGTGCTGATTAATGATACAGAAGTTTTCTTCGAGCCGGATGAAGAAGGAGGGTACCGCGCAGTGAAGATGCCATGGCAGGAAATAAAAGACCTGGAGAAAATAGACAAGCACCTGCTTTTGCTGCTTCAGGAAAAAATTCAGGAAGTAGTTACTTGATCAGTTCATTTAAGTTTTCCAGGCTCCTGTTGGCAACATCACCAACAATATCAACTTTTCAAAAAAAAGGTTATTTTACAGTGCTATTAAATCTCCAAACTAAAACAAAACGTCTATGAAAAGGTCTCCTCTTTTTTCAATTGCTCTTTTATTCTCATTAGTTATTTTTTCCTGCAAAAAATCAAGCAATGATTCTTCTACTGGTGCATGCACTAACAGTTTCGGTTTTTTAAGGAACAATGCAGTGCTGACCATCAATTGGCAAAATTTTTATTCAGGTAGCAATTATATTGCGACAGCGCGATGGGATTCAACTTCGCAACCGGGAGTCTTCAAAGAAACGCTGACAAATGTTTTGGGTGATGGTGCAACAATCACAGAATACGTAAAAGGTTGCGATGGCTGGTTGCTTTATAACACTACACCTTCTATTACCAGCTCAATGAAAGATTTTAAAGAAACAAGAGCTGTCGGGGACAAATGGACGGGCACTGATCCGACAACGCACGAGAAATATGATTACACTGTGATAAAAACAAATGTATCGGTTACTGTTCCAGCAGGAACTTTTATGTGCGATGAATTGCTGTATACGATAGAAGGAAGCATAAATACTGACACGGTATGGTGGAACAATCAATATACCAACATTAAGTACAGTGGCCTGTTTGCATATTATGAACTGGCATCTGCGAATTATTGAATCACATAAAATATTTGCATTGCGGCAATTCCTTAAAGTTGTCTATCATTAACCCTTAAAGCAAAACCTATTTTGTATATGCTATTACCTGATACAAAACCTTACATACAAAAACGAGTAGCGGCCACATTTATTGACTATACATTGACCTACGTTTTGACATTCTTTTATATCTATGTAGTCGGCAAGACAGATGAAAATGGATCGCATGTAGTCACTGGTCTTCCAGCCCTTGTTCCAATGTTGTTCTGGTTTCTGTATTTTATCATCTGCGAGAGTTTTCTTGATGGGACTATGGGACATCATTTGTTTAAAATAAAAGTGGTGTCAATGGATGGCTCAAAACCGGAGTTTAGTCAAATACTTTTAAGACGGTTAGCTGATATTCTTGAAATCTCATGGTGTTTCGGATTGATTGCTTTTATTACTGCAAAAAGCACGCAAAATAATCAAAGGCTTGGGGATATCTGGGGCAAGACAATAGTAGTTGGGAACGATGTTATATTTCCTATTGACCAATTTGATTTTGAGGCTAAATGAGCCTTATAAAATAATAGTTCAGCTTTTCGGCGAGCAATAAAAATCAATGCCATAAATACATTTCGGATTCATGACAAATAAAAGATCCAGGCGATTTAAAAGAATAGTTTATTCCCTGTTATTATTATTTCTTTTGATCAATATCATTGTCATCAATCACGCTTATCATTTCACTCATTTTTATGAACATGGAACGGTCAGGTCAATCAGCGAGCAAACAGACGGCTTCATGGGAAAAATTAAAGTGGCATTGTTTGGTCTGAAGCAGGAAAAACTTGTCGGAGCACTTCCCGATTCCGTGTACTCAAATGTGAAATTGAAAACAAAGGATGGCCTGACTTTAGATGGCTGGCTCATCCGGATGCCTCATGCAAAAGGAACCATAGTTTTATTTCACGGGCATGGCAGTGAGAAATCTGCAAACCTTTCACAGAGCAACACATTCAATGAAATGGGTTACTCTACTTTATTGATCGACTTTCGTGCGCATGGCAAAAGCGAAGGGAACACCTGCACTGTTGGTTACCGTGAAGCTGAAGATGTGAAATCAGCTTATGATTTTTTGAAAAGCAATGGGGAGGAACACATAATCCTCTATGGCATTTCTTTGGGAGCTGCAACAATCACGAAAGCAGTCGCCGATTATGAGTTGAAGCCTGACAAAATAATTTTAGAGATGCCATTTGCATCATTGACGGAAACTGTAGAAGGCAAAATGAGAGCAGCAGGTTTGCTTCGAAGGCCTCTTGGCTCATTATTAACTTTTTGGGGTGGCGCAATCAACGGCTTTTGGGCATTTGATATGAAGCCCGAAGAGTTTGTGAAAAAGATTAATTGTCCTGTGCTATTGCAATGGGGCAAAAAAGACGAAGGAGTTACTGAAGCGGAAATTAACAGGCTATATAACAATATATCTTCTCCAAAAAAATTTGTGGTGTATGAAAATAGCGGGCATGAAAACCTTTGCGAAAATGAGCCGGACAAATGGGAAGAAAATGTAGGTGCGTTTTTAAGAAATGAAAAATAGTATTTCAGCCTCGTTATTATTTATTGTTGTTGGTGAAGGCGCCAACAACAGCATAAAAAATAAAAAAATGAAGTGTGAAAGCTGTAATAAAGAAAACTACCTTCAACTAGTTAGATATCAAAGTTTTTTCTTCAAATGTCCGTTTTGTAAAAATAATGGGTCAGCAACAACCTTCGCTGCATTGAAAGATTTTTTTATAGGAGAATTTGAAATTATCGAAGTTGATCAAGATTTAAATCAATTAAGAATTTTTGGAAAAGGGACAATTGAGGATTTCAGAGCAGTAATTTCTGCTGAGGCAGGAAAAGGCAAAACAATCTGGCTAAAAGAAATAAATTAAAGCCTTATGTTTCAGACATTCGTTAAATTTCAGGAAATCACTTTCCTTATTGTGAAGCAAGATTTCTGACGTTTTTAAAACTTTGGAAATCTGTTGTCTCATAAGCAAGTTTCTTATTGGCGGACATCAAAAACATTGTGGTGTATTGTCCTAACAACAATACAAAATGTATAACATCAAATTGCTGATAATTAATAGCTGAATTTTTTTAAGAGTAGCATGTTATAGCATAAATTTACGTGTTGTGCGCAACTTGACGATTTCATAATAAGATAGATTTATAGTGATAGACATCCGTTCAATAAAAATTCCTTTGACAATTGCGATAATTGGACTGGTACTCTCTTTCATTCCAATTCTTTATTTATTCATTATTTTTTGTTGTGACGGAGCAATATCTCTGTTTGACTCATTTGACGGAATTCACAATCAGACGACACATTATGTAATTAGCTCCTTCGTTTACGGAATTATATCTCTCTTGACACTTTTCGGCTATTATAAATCTGTTGAACGATGGAAAGAAATAGTTTTTGCTATTTTATCTTTTTGCTTTTTGACAGTTTTGTTTTTTCCATGGACACTTAAATTATTTTCACAAATTGAACCTCCTTATCTTTTAGACTTTATTGTCACGACTATATTTTCAAGCTTGCTTTTAATAACAGTTGGACTAATGAAATCTAAAAATAAAAAGTGATAGTGCGCACAACATTAGGTTTGCCGCAATGCTGGCAGACTCAATAACAATCGGCGGCAAATCATTAATGGGCTTCAGTTCCGGCGGACATTATTCTATTGAGCATTTGTATTAACTTCAGTATAAAATAAAAACCGGGCTTCAGCAATCGGCGGACGGAAATAAATTCCAGCACTGCGGCAAGCCTCGGTCGTTGGCTGCAAATTCCAAACAATTATTTACATTATATGACAAGAAAAAATGTCCTTTTAACAACACTATTTTGTTTTTTCTCGCTATTATCATCATTTAACAGTTTTGCTCAAACGGATTTTGATTCTCCTCCTAAACTTTTAGACAAACTTGCATTTAATGTTGATTCAATTTCGCAGTGGAGGATTTATTATTCAAAAGGGAATGCATCTAATAGCACATCTCAGAAGCGAAATGTTTTTGCTGTAAGTGGCGACATACAAAAATTGTCTGACTTAAAAATGAAATCAGATATTAAAGAAATGTTTTCCGAGATAAATAACGCGGCAATTTCCGAAAAGAAAATTCAGAACAATATAACAACTTACAATGGTATTCCAGAAACCATTTCTTTTCGTTGGCAAAATGAAAATGATAATAAGTTTTATCGAATAACAATTCTTTTGACAGAAGAAAAAAATAAAAAGGAGAAGTTAATGGATTATGCAGAAGTTAATATTTCCATTTATGCAAACGAACCTACAGTTTATTTAATCAAAAAGACAAGCTTGAAGAAAACGATTGATATTTTTAATAAGTTCGTCACAAAAGACTGGGGGACGAATTATGAGACAAGACCATAATTAAATATCTGCAGCCAACATCAGGTTTGCCGCAATGCTGGCAGAAGGAATAACAATCGGCGGCAAATCATTAATGAGCTTCGGTTCCAGCGGACATTATTCTATTGAGCATTTATTATTAACTTCAACATAAAATCATTGACCGGGCTTTTGTTTCGGCGGACGGAAATAAAATTCCAGCACTGCGGCAAGCCTCGGTCGTTGGCTGCAAGGCGCTGACAAAAAGCAGCACTTTTAAGACTATATAAACAATGCAAAATCCTTGGCTTCGCAAAACGATTAAAGTTATTGGTCTGATAGGGTTTTCAATTTCAATAATTGCTATCACATTTAATATTTTGCGAGACATCTATGGTCCAGACCAAAAAAAGATCCTTGAAAGACTGAAAAGGGAGTTTGCTAAAATTGACAGATTAGCAAATACCTCTATCGTTTCTGAACATTATATTACAGCAATCGACAAGACAAGCATTGAAATCACATATTCAACTCCATGTACTGACGAGGAAATTCAAGATTATTATGATGGCGAATTAAAAAGAAATGGATGGGTTTTAGTCGGACAGCGAAAAATATATGACTGGGGTAGAGATTTAGGTGGAAAGGTAGTAACGTATAATAAACTTGACCTTGTTGTGGGTATACAATATTCTGGTGACAGAAAAGGATATGGATGGGCATATAGTATATATATAAAACCCAAAAGATAAATGCTGTTTGTAGACAGATATATTTTGTCAATTTAAAATAGTAATAGT